>JAQUXG010000191.1 GCA_028692515.1 Kiritimatiellales bacterium
AAAGCGGAGTGGTTTTTGTCAGCAGGTTTTCGCCGTTCAGTTTGACGGTGCGCAGTGCGGTGTCGTCTTCCGCGCGAATATCCAGAGCGTACTCCGGATTGAAAAGAGTAATGGTTTTTCCGGCATCGGCAACGTGCAGGCGGGGCGGGGCCGCCTGCTGGTTTTGTGCAAGGTGCTGCAGTTCTTTTTGCGACAGCGTCCAGTCAATCCGGTTTCCGGCCCGGTCGGCGGCGGTCAGATGGATCGGTTCAGCGGGATTGATCGGGCAGGTCAGCGTGTATTCATTCCCGGCGGGAGAAAAAGTGCGCCGGTTGATCTGTATTTCCTGAAGATCAAGATTATCGCTACAGGTGATGGAAAGCGTTGAGCCGGTTCGGTGAAGGTGGATTTGCGGCGGAGTCCAGTCCGCCATTAAAACCAGATTGGTGGCAGTTTGTTTTCCGGCGATGTCTTCGGCAACGACACGAATCAGATTGCGGCCTTCCGTCAGCGGAATTTCGTGTTGAAGGCGGATCTGAGGTGCGGCCAGTTCAATGAATTCCGGGTTGCCGTTGATCGAGAGGGCGGCGACGGCGTTTGCGCCGGAGGCGGTGCCTTGCAACGGATAGGTTCGTTGCGCGGTCCATTCAGGAAGAGCGGCAATTTCGATGCGGGGCGGAGCGGCGGCGGCCGCGAGCTGCTGATGGATGCGGTTAAGATAGAATTTTGCGCGGGCGGAGGGCTCCATCTGTATGGAGGTTTCCAGCAGGGTAAGGGCTTCCTGCATTTGATTGAGTTCGAACAGGCAGATGCCGAGTTCGCGGTGCGGGAAGTAGCCTTCCAGCATGTGCATGCCATAGGTGCGCGCCCGCCAGCGTTCCTGTGCATACGGATAGCGCGCGCCGGGGATGCGCCCCATGGCCGTTTCAAAATCTTTCCGGGCTTCCTGAAATTTTCCGTCCTTCAGGTAGAGGCGTCCGCGCTGATAATAGTTCCACCAGTTATGATGGCGGAGATCATACGGCCCGGCGCTGCCCGGACGTTGAATTGAGAGACATCCGGAGAGGAGCGCGAGCAGCACTGCGACTAACCAGGCTCTTTGCATTAGGGTTTATCCTGCCCGGCGAGATCGTCAGCGATCTGTTTTCCAAACTTTGGAATATTCTGGCGGAAGTTTTCCAACCCTTGGAAATTTTTATTCCAAACTCTGGAAGAAACCACAGTGCAGCGCGCTTCGTTTTTCCAAACCTTGGAAAAACCGGATTCGCACTGCGGAAGTCCGGCAACTTCAACGGCCAGGGCTCCGTCTGCCAGCTCTTGCAGGTTGATTTTCAGATTCCAACCCTGAGATTGGCGGGAAGCCTCGTTGACGGCGTCTTGCAGTTCGCGGCTGACTTGTTTGAGTTCGGTTCGGGTGTAATGAGGCGGTGTGGCGGGTTGCCCGCGCAGTTGCGGGGCGGAGCCGTAAACGGTGTGTTGCCAATGAATTGAAGGGGACGGCAGGGCGAGCAGGATCGCCACTGCTGCCGCGACGGCGGCCAGCGGCAGGGTGAAGCGTAGAATGTTCCCGCGCGGTTTTTCGTGGTGTGTTTCGGCATATTCCGGATGTTCGGCCTGCCATTCGGCGAGCAGTTTTGCTTCGAGGCGTTTGTTGGAGCTTTCTACGGAATTTTGGTCTGGCAGAAGATCTGTCAGCTGTCGATGCGTACTCTGGCATTCATCAAGCTCCTGTCTCAAGGCGGGGTCGTTCTGCAACGCCTGTTCGAAGAGTTCTTTTTCTGCCGGAGTCAGTTCACTGTGGAGGTAGGCCCATATCCAGTCTGCGGGGTCTGTCATGAGTTTGTCCTTTCAAACAAGGGGCGGTGCCGAAGCGATTTATGCAGTTTGTCGAGGCATTTGGCCAGTCGGCTTCCGACGGTATTGGTCGAAATTCCAAGTTGTTCGGCGATCTCGCGATAGGAGAGATTTTCAACATAAAAAAGGGTGATGGCGTTTTTGCAGGTTTCTTTGAGTTGCGTCAGTGCATTTTGCAGCGCCAGCCGCCGTTCGCTTTGATCTATTTCATGATGAGGATCCAGTGCATCGGCGTGTTCGTGTTCGATTTCGTTCCAGTCTCCGTCCGGCGTTTTTTGGACCGAGGAGGTTATGAACGTCCGGTTGCGAACCTGTCGGCGGATTTCGTTGATGCACTGGTGGATGGTGATTCGTTTGATGAACCAGGCCAGAGAGCTCTGTTGTTGGAACGCTGGCAGAGCTTTCTGGAGCTGCAGGTATGTGTTCTGGCTGACGTCCTGTCGCTCGTGTTCGGAAAAATTCCATTTTGACCAGTTGGTGATGCATCGGATCATGGGATCAAATTGGGCGTAGAAACGACTCCACCCGTCCGAACCCTTTTCGAGTACGGCCTGCAACATTTCTTTATCGGAATATGAGGGATTAGTAGACATCTTGAATGGCCGGAATCATACCCGCAAGGGGGTGGAAAAGGAAGATGGAAAGCTGGTGTAAGGATTTTTTAAAACAAAGACCGGGGTTGGTTTATCGGTATAAAATAAAATTTAAAGTATATTTTTTTATCCCCCCGTCACGTGGTAAATTTCCCCACTTTATGGGAAAGTTCGGTTTTCGCCTACTCTTGCTGGCTGCGTGTTTCATGCGGCCGCATTTTTTGCGGGCAGATACCATTGCCGTTCCGACGCCGGGCGGGGTCGTTTTTTTAGATTTAGGGCATGCCGGGCCGACCGGACAGCTTGTGGAACCCGATCCGCCGTCCGGAGCCGGATTCCGGCCCCCGACCATTTTTGCGGCTCCGCTTCCCACGGGTTCCGGGGCGCGGGCACTGGGGCAGGCGGGCGCATTTACGGCGGTTGCAGATGATGCCACGGCCGCCTCATGGAACCCGGCAGGGCTGACTCAGCTGGAGACTTCCGAGTTTTCTGCCGTGTATCGTTTTTCGGCCCGGGAGGATTCTCATCATTCAAAAACCAGTGATCTGGAGACCGGAAAAGATTGTTACAACAGCAGCGAATTGAATTATGCCAGCGCCGTCTATCCGTTTTTGTTAAACGACCAAAATGCGGTGTTCTCCATGAATTATCAGGAGACCTATGACTTTACCTACGCATTTACCGCCCAGTTTAGAGGGGATAGTCAGCAGAGCATTCTCTCGACAACCAATCAGACTTTCCATAAGTCCACAACAAATCAATACGATGATGCGAATCAAAGTATAACGGTGATTTCTGATATCACGACCGAGACGGCGAGTCAGATTCAACAGCTTTTAAGTTCTTCACTTCTCTCCGGTATCGACTTCCGGCAAAGCGGAACCATTGATGCGATCTCGCCCGCTTTTGCCGTTGAATTGACCCCGCGTTTTTCGCTGGGGGTTACCGTCAATTTCTATACCGACGGGGCCAGTCGCGGCAATCCGATTGAATCCACTCTGGTTGCGGAATACGAGGGCACGTCCTCCAGCGTTGCCGAAGTGACAGATGTGCGCAACTCGACTACGTTGGTTGACTGGACCGGACTGATCCACGGTGGAGATCCGGCTGATCCGGTCGACTTTCCGGTTTCCGGCACCGTGGGGCCCATTCCATTCGCCGATACAAACGTAAATACACAAACAGATATTTATACGGTTGAAGGGATCTATCGGGAAAAAAATCAAACGGAACAGTTCTACGGTTTCAATGCCACACTCGGGGCTCTTTGGACGGCAACAGATCGGCTGACGCTCGGGGCCACGGTCGATCTTCCCTGGACAGGACACGGGGAACAGACCAAACGAATTTATCACCAGATAACAACCATCGACAGCAATCAGGTTCAGGTTGCACAAAACAGTTTCAGCGCAATACAAAAACAGGATGTGGAGTACACCTTTCCGCTTTACTGGTCGCTGGGCGCGCTGTGGCGCTGGAACGACCGGTGTTATACCTCTATGGATATCAGCCGCACATATTGGTCCGAATACAGTTATAAAGCAGATGGCGAGGAACGGATCAATCCGATCAACGGCGAACCGCAATCTTCTTCCTCGGTAGAAGACTGCTGGTCCGTCCGCCTCGGCAGTGAATATCTCTGCGTATTGTCCTGGACAGAAATCCCGCTGCGGGGCGGCGTGTTCTGGGAGCAGCGACCGGCCA
>JAQUXG010000192.1 GCA_028692515.1 Kiritimatiellales bacterium
TCATATACGGGGTCGGTGACTATACCGGCGATTCCTATCAGCTCAGCAAAGACGCGAAAGCGACCGATGCCGATCTGATTGTTTTTGTCGCGGTGAAGTTTATGGCCGAAACCGCCAAGGCACTGAACCCGACGAAGGAGGTTCGTATTCCGAGCCGCCTTAGCGGCTGTTCGCTGGCGGACTCCATTACCGGTGCCGATGTGCGCCGCCTGAAGGCGGAGAATCCCGGCTTCACTTTTGTCTGTTACATCAATACTTCGGCGGAAGTGAAGGCCGAGTGCGATGTCTGTGTCACCAGCTCCAACGTCTACAACATTGTCGAACGGATTCCGTCGAACAAAATCTTTTTCCTGCCGGACAAGCTGATGGGCGAAAACGTGCAGGACGAAATGAAACGGCGCGGCGTTCAGAAAGAGATCCGGCTTTATGAGGGCAACTGCTATGTCCACGCCGAATACGACGCGGGCCGGGTCAGCCGTTTGCGGAAGAAGTATCCGGAGATCAAAATTTTGAGCCATCCGGAATGCAGCCGCGATATCATTCAGCAGTCTGACGTCGTCGCCAGCACCACCGGACTGATGGACTATATGCGTCAGGACAAAACCGGCAGCGCCTATCTGCTGTTGACCGAATGCGGCCTCGCCGGGCGCGCGCAGGTCGAGATGCCGGGAAAAACCTTCATCGGACCGTGCCTCGAATGCCGCTACATGAAATCCAACTCCCTTGTAGACATTCGCCGCGTTCTGGTGAATCCGGAGCCGGAAGACATCATTGAGATCTCCGATGAAGTCCGCGAAGGCTCTTTGCGCTGCATCGCCGCGATGTTCAAATACGCCGAAGCAAAATAATTTTTTCTATTGTCACATAAGGTGCAAGATTATGGTTGAGACCATCAAAATTCATTAACGGGGTTGATCCTGTTTTCCAAGGTCTGGAAACGGGTACGTCAAGAGCTCGACGGCGATTTTGATGACGACTTTTTTTACCGGATCCTGCGTGTCGCCGGCCATCAGGCAGGGCATGTGGGCATCGTCCGGGAAAAAGACGAGAAACTGTCCCGGCATGAGGGTGATCTTCGCATGAGCTTTTGGCGGGTGCTGATAAAACTCAGCGTCCTTTTTCGGATTGTACGGTTCGCTGACGGTCAGCCCGTTTTTCGGGAAAATCTCGATGGTTTCTGTGCCGCTCAGGAGTACCTGGATGTCGACATATTTGCGGTGGGTTTCGAGTTTAGCGTCTTCCCGCGACTTCGTATCATAGCAGTCGACTCCGGCGAACAGTTCGTTTCCCTGAATGAGCCGTTTGCCGGTTTCTGTTTCCGGTGTGAGTGTTTTCAGGAATTCAAACGCGACGTCCCATGCCGGGCCGAAGGGGTAGAGCGAACTGTTGTTAATCGAATCTGCGATCATGTGGCTCCTGTTATCTTCTGTTGCGGTTTTAACGGGTGAACGAAAATTGCTTTGCCGGCGCGCATGGCGGGGCAGGCGCTTTCGCAGGCACCGCATCCGCGGCAGATTTCCGGATCAATTTCCGGGCAGGCGACATCGCCGCGCTCAATAATTTTAATGGCATTGTAAGGACAGAATTCATCGCAGACCATGCAGTATTCATTATCGGCCCACGCCAGACATTTTTCTTTTTCGACTTTGGCGATCCCGATCTGCGTGCGCCATTTTTGATCCTGGCTCAGTGTGCGAATAGCGCCGGTCGGGCAGACCTGCGAGCACAGGTTGCAGGATTCTTCGCAGGCGCCGGTTTCGAAGCGGAGTTCCGGCATCGACAGTTCGGCGACGCGGCCGCCGGATTTGACGCGGATGATGTCGGCTGGGCAGGCGCTGACGCAGGCGTAGCAGCGCGTACAGGTTTCGGCAAACTTCTCCGTCGCACCGGGCGGCAGAACGGACGGCTTGCCGCCCGGTTTTTTTCCGATCTTTGGAAGCAGCAGTGCGGCCGGAATGCCGATGCCGATTCCGGCCAGAAACTGCCGGCGGTCGCGGTTGAACACGGCTTTGCCGGTCTTCAGGTTTACGAGATCGAAGCTGTAGCCCAGCGGGCAGAGGTGTGTACACCAAACCTGAGACTGAAAGAAACTCAGCAGCAGAAAGATCGGGATCAGCAGGCCCGGAACCCAGGCGCTCCATGCGCCGAGCCGGCTGAAGGTGGAGAGCGGGTCGAGTAAGAGCAACGCGGGCAGTCCAAGGATGGATGAGGAAATGATGATCCAGAAAATCAGCGCATTCAGTCGTACCGGAAGAACCTTTTTCTTCAGGCTGATTTTCTGCGGCAGGCTATAGAGCGTTCCGAGCGGACAGATCCACTGGCAGAAAAAGCGGCCGTTGAATAGCGCCAGAACGAGAACGGCCAGCGGCGGAAGTGCCCAGAAGATTCCGGCATACCACGTGCGCTGTGCGATGGATTCCGCGAAAAGAACCAGCGGGCTGAGTGCTGGCACAACCCGTTCCATCCAGACCGGAAGCGGTCCGCCGATGGCAAAAAACAGAGCGACCGCCAGAATCAGCAGACGGACCGCAAGGCGAAAGCTTCTGGCTTTAGGCATTAGGCGATAGGCTCCGTTCATTTTGATTAGGCCTCCTTAAAGCCCAAAGTCTAAGGTCTAAAGCCTTCTAAATATCAATCCGGTGAATGTTCATGTTGGCAGTATCGGTTTCACCGATTTTCATGTCGCGCGCGATAGCTAGATACGGAACCGCACCGCACGGGTCGTCGTGAAAGAGCAGGGCGGCGACCGTGTCGGCGGCGACCTGATCTTTCGAGAGGATCACCTGTTGCGGGTAAATCATATCTTCCGACGGTCCCTGCGGGCCTTTGCTGGTCATGCAGCGCGTGGCATCCACAATTGCCCACGTCGGTTTCATAAAGCTGGAAAAGTCGGCAATGCACTGGTGCAGCCCCATGGCGTGCCACTTCCCGCGCCCCTGCGCTGAGCCCATCCAGTTTTTCATACAGATCGTCAGTTTGCCGCCGCTGTGGTGCTTGGCCACCGGCATATTCACCACGGCATCAGCCTCCAGCAGTTCGCGGGAAACCATCTCTTTTTTCAGGGTTTTACCCTGAGGGATATCCACCTCGATAAAAGAATTTTTGCTGGTTTTCAGGTCGATCATCTTCACTTCATGCTTATCGGCGACCTCTTGCAGCCCGCTGGCAACAAAGGATTTTTCCGCCCGGTGACAAGGGAACTCCGGCATGACCACTTTGACGCCGGAGCCGATCGCCCTTTTCAGGAAAACGTCCACCAGATCGGGATGGGTATTGGCGGCCTGTTCCGGCGTGCGTTCCCATGCGGCATTGACTTTCAGCGCCACGGTCTTGGCCTTCAGGCCGAATCCGCCGTTGGCAAAAATGGTTTCCATGCACTTTTCCATCAGCGCTTTACTATCCGGCCCTTTGAAAACCCAGACTTCGGTTTTGGGTTTGGGTGCGGCGCTTGTAATGGACGGTGCAACGGCCAGCAGGGCGGAGCCAACGGTTCCGGTTTTAACAAAATTACGGCGGGACAGCTTCTGCATGATGAACCTCCTGTTGTTGGGCGGAAATTTTAGCAGTTTTTCCAATCTTTGGAACTTTTCAGTTCAAATTTTCCAATGTCTGGAAAAGCTTCCGGGTAGATTTTTGCAGAATCTTGGACAGCAGAATCATTAAAAGTTTACACGCAGAGGGTTATAGAAATGATTCTGCTGTCCATGATTTTGCTAATTCCCCGTCGGGCCGTTTCTTTTTTCGTTTATTCAGGGCGGTGGCTGGTCTATTCTTCGCCATTCAATTTTTAAATGACGGATTAAGCATGAAATATATCAGTACCAGAGGCGGAATGGAGCCGGTCGGCTTCCTCGACGCCGTGATGACCGGGCTGGCCCCCGACGGCGGCCTGCTCCTGCCTGAAAATCTTCCAATGGTTGGAAGCCGTTTAGGAGAGTGGAAAAACCTCTCCTATCAGGAGCTGGCCTTTGAGGTGATGAGCCTCTACGCCACCGATATTCCGGCCGCCGATCTCAAGGCGCTGATCGATAAGAGCTATTCGACCTTCCGCATCCCGGACATCGCCCCGGTCATCCCGGTTAACGGTTTCCATATCCTGGAACTCTGGCACGGCCCGAC
The DNA here is from genome assembly GCA_028692515.1 of Kiritimatiellales bacterium. Lineage (GTDB taxonomy): Bacteria > Verrucomicrobiota > Kiritimatiellia > Kiritimatiellales > Tichowtungiaceae > Tichowtungia. The sequence continues at coordinate 4,120 of JAQUXG010000192.1, forward strand.
G
>JAQUXG010000193.1 GCA_028692515.1 Kiritimatiellales bacterium
CCATCGTGCAGATGTTCACGGCGGTGCCGAGCAGGCCGGTGACCTTGTTGATCTGGCGGTATTTTTCAGCGCGCTCGGAGTTCCACGAACCGAACACCGCCTGAATGGAAAGACTGAGCTGTTCCATTGGATCCTGAGGGAACGGCTTTTTGACGTGGGTCTGGTAAACCTTTTTATAGATATCAACCAGTTCCTTGAGCTGTTCGGCGGTCAGGTCGGTGTCCTGAGCGGCTTTATATTTTTTCTTCAGCTTTTCGATTTCGATTTCGAAGTGGTGGTGCTCCAGGCCGGTCGTCGGCCCCATGACCACATCTCCGAACATATCGATGAAGCGGCGGTAGCAGTCCCATGCGGTGCGTTCGTTACCGGTCTGCTTAATAAAGCCAAGAACCGATTTGTCGGTCAGGCCGAGATTGAGAACCGTGTCCATCATACCGGGCATCGAGATCGCGGCGCCGGAGCGGACGGAAACGAGCAGTGGATCGCTCGGGTCGCCGAGTTTCTTGCCCATCAGTTTTTCGAGTTTACTGAGGGTCTTTTTGAGCTGGTCTTCCAGACCGTCGGGATATTTGCCGCCACTCTTGCTGTAACAGGCGCAGGCTTCAGTGGAGATCGTGAGACCTGGAGGAACCGGAAGGCCCGCATTGGCCATTTCCGCCAGATTGGCACCCTTACCGCCAAGAATCGCCTTCATGGTTTTGTCACCTTCGGTATGTTCTTTACCGAATCCGTAGAAATACACGTACTGTTTATTCGCCATCGAATCTCTCCTGGTTGGTTTTCACTTTTCTGAAAATCAGCATCTCGGGGCTTCCCCCGCAAAACGCGCATGCTAACAAAGCCTTCGGGGGAGTCAAGACGGGGTTGGGCGTGCCAGCCTATTCCGCAGGATGTTCGCCGCGAAACGAATTGCTCTTCACGCGGGGCTCTTCACGATCCGGAATTCCATTACCGTCGCTGTCCGCCAGCGGGTTGATATATTCATATGCGCCGATATCCGCGCGCGCATGTTTATTATTGTTTCCATCTAGCACGCGCACCGTGCCGATCAAATCCGCGATCAGAAAGGTATTGGTTCCCGCGTCGATCAGTGCCGAGTTGTACATCGGGTTAAACACGCCCTGATCGGTGTTTTTGAAACCCGGCTCCGCGTCGATATTTCCCGGGCCGTACCCTTTGGGCCTGCTGCAGCAGTAACTCATCGTCACGTCATAAAAATTGTGGTCGCTCAGCAACGTCTGATTATGATGCAGCACCGTGTTTTGCGCTGTTCCGAAGGCGGATCCGCCGCCCATCTGCTCAGCGCGGTTGTGAGTCACCGTACAGTTGAATAATTCGCAGTGGAGCGTACCGCCGCCAAAACGCCCCGCACGGTTATACTGCACCAGACAACTGCCCAGCCGCGAGCCGCTCGCCGCGCCGCCGGAACGCCGCGCCGTATTTCCAGTGAACGTGCACCGGACTGCGTTGCCGCCGTACAATCCGCCGCCGTACCACAGCGCCGTATTGCTGATCACCGTGCAGTTCACCAGCACGCCGCCCGGCTCGCTCCAGACGCCGCCGCCGGAAAGTGCCGTGAACTTATTGCCCTCCGGCCCCTCCTTCATCGTCTCGCCACCGGTAATCGTAAAGCCGATCACCTGCACTCCGTTGGTCATATATATACAACGCGTCGAAGGGCCGCCTTCGATGATCGTCAACTCCGGACCGGCTTCGCTGCGCAGCGTCAGCGGCTTATCAATCACCACCCGCGTTGCCGTGCCCTCCTGATTAATCTGGCGTCCGCCCATATCATACGTGCCCGGTGCCACCACAATCTCATCGCCCGGAGCAGCGCGATCGATAATCATTTGCAGGGTGTCGGGAGAATTCTTCGGCACATAAATCGTGCGGGGAACCGGCGGCATCGTCGTCACATAGAGCGGGCCGCGCAGGGGGCCGCCGCCGCCAAACTCCGCTTCGTTGGTGAAAACACAATCCGGACCGCGCAGTTCAGAAATCGTCACGGCCGCGCCAGCGGCCTGCACCGCCTGAAGAATCTGCAGAACATCAGACATCGGAGTCATCGGCGGAAAGTCCTTCTCCTCCTGCGCGAACGCGAAAGATGCCGCCAGCCCGAGAAACAGAATGCTGAATTTCATTTTCATAAGCGCCTTGTTTCCAACCATTGGAAGATTTCTACCGGATTCTTCCACTGTTTGGAAATAAAACTTCCACTCATTGGAAACGCCGGCGATTTGCGGCAGGCTCGCTCAAACCGAAACCGGAGAACGCTATGGATTCCTGACGTAGCGCCTTTTGGGCTTAGAACTTTCCGGATAAAGAGTTCTAGTCACACGGCCTCTGCGTGGTAGTTTTACATCATTTCAATGCGTTGTTCGGAATTGATCATGGAGGGACTCCTGCCTTCACAGAAAGCGGAGAATCAATATGCAGAATTGTGCAAGCCGGGGAATTTTATGTGTACTGATGGCGTTCGTCGCATCCTCTTGCCCGGTCTGGGCGGAAAAGGCTCCTGCGATGAAAATTGCCATGATCAAAGCCGATGACGTAAGCAGTCTGACACCAAAATGGCAGCGTTTCATTGCGATTTCAAAGGAACGGAACGTGAAGGTAGCGTGCGGCGTTATCTGCAATTCTCTCGTGAACCCGAAAAAAGAGTACGTCGACTGGATGCTTTCCGAAGAAAAAAGCGGCTTCGTTGAATTCTGGAACCACGGCTGGGATCATAAAAAATGGGAAACCAACGGGGTCGAGGTCCAGGAATTTCGCGGCAGCGGATATGAGCATCAGAAAGAAAACTTCGGCAAAGCGCAGGATATCATGGAGAAGGTGCTCGGCCGCCCGACAGTAGCTCTGGGGACTCCTTACAACGGCTTCGATGACGATACAGCGCGGGTTCTGAGAGAGGATCGCAAATCAATCCAGCTGCTCTTCCGCAACAACAACCCGCAAATCGACGGCATCATCGCCGCCAGATTCGACTGGCCCAAACCGGGCGTCCCCCCAAAAAGTATAAACGGCCAGATTCCCTTCGCGGCCATGCAGTATCATCCCAACAAATTTAGCGATGCCGAATTCGAGCAGTACGCTGCACTGCTCGATGCCCTGCTGAAAGACGGATGGACCTTCATGCTCCCGCGGGAATACATCGCTTGGCTCAACAAGAAAAAGTGAGTTCCAAATGCCCGGCAACGACCGGACGAAACCTTTTATTAAAAACAGGCGGTTCCTTTTCGGTGTTCAGGCGCTGAAGACGCCTGACAGCCCTCGGAGCGAATAAAACGCAACCCGTTGGTGTCACCCCGATAACTTGCGCAGGCGCAGCGCGTGAAAAACCGTCGGCACGTTGGGCCTCCATGACGGCAGAATCAGAGTAATCAGGATTTCTTCCACGGCGGAAAACGCAAGAACTCCGATCGCGATGCGAAACACCCACGGCGTAATTCCGGCAAAAAGAATCCATACTCCAGTGCCCGCGACGGCGGTGGAGATTTTGGCGCTCCATGCGTGATAGGTCGGAAAATGGCGGTATTTAACCAGGCAGACGATGCCGGACAGACCGAGCAGCGCTAGCATCGACAGAAAAAACATCGCTTCCGGCGTCACCCGCTCCGGCCAGAGAATCCAGCCGCCCGCGATAGAGAATATCGTCAGCAGCACATCCCCCGCCGTATCGAGCTGCGACCCGAGCCGGGTCTCCTGATGAAGCCTGCGGGCCAGAAACCCGTCGAAAAAATCGCTGATCAGCAACATCGCCAGCAAAACCAGAAAAACAACATCCCAGTGAGCCAGCCCGATCGGAATTAACAGTGGGGTCAGAACAATCCGGGCTATGCTGATTTGATTCGGAATTGTCGTCTTTTTCATCAGAGTTTTCTCCGGCTTCTGCCGCCGAGTATAGCTCCGACACTGAAACCCGCCAGCCCCGAATAAGAAACCTGTTCGTGAAAATTCGTGCAGATTCGCGGGGAAAACTCCGTCAGGAAGATGTAGGCTCCGAACAAATCTGAACAGGAGAAGGCCGGGCATCACCACGAAGTCGACCGGTTTCT
>JAQUXG010000194.1 GCA_028692515.1 Kiritimatiellales bacterium
GATTGGTTCCCAGTTTTTCCCGACGCACCTGAAGCGTCCATTTGCCCTTGTGCAGCTCCGGCAGTCCGGTTTCTTTGTTGCGCAGAGCGAAACGGGCGGCGGTGTTAATCGCCTTGCCTGCCCGGCTGTAAGCCGAACCCTTCATCGTCCAGAGAGCCAACTCGTACGCCTTGCCATCAGGCCCCTGAATCGAGAACTCCTCGGAAAGTTCTTCGCTCGGAGCTTCGATCAGAACCAGCGCGGTCAGCATCGGGCGCCACGGGGGCTTCTCATCGTTCCGCCAATCGATCCAGCCTCCGCGCTCGTGCACCTCATCCAGGGTGTCCACGGTTTCCGGGGTTTCATCCGAATCATACGGAAGATTTTCCGAGAACTGCTTTTTCGCGTTGAGCACCGTCACATTGAGCGGATCGCCCCAGACCTTCGGGTCGGTCGATGCCGCCAGAACAATGATGTCCTTGTTCAGCACCACGGCTCCGGGATCGAAGTCCTCGGAGAGCGGGCCGACGCTCTGGACGATGTTGATTCGCGGCAGCCGGAAGTCCGACTCCTGATAGTCACCTTCAATTCCACCTACGGCCGGAATTGAGGAGTTACCAGTTGTCAGTTCATAGTTGTCAGTTTTAGGAACAACTGCGGGGGCGACCGATTCCTCGGCGGGTTTGTCTTTGTCTTTTTTGAATGTTGATGTAGCCATTGTATTTCTCCTTGTTGGTTAGTTTCTTTCTTTTGCGAGGTAGGTGATGTCGGGGTCAGTGATACAAAGTCCTTCAGCAGTGAGCTGCTGATTGAGACTGCGGATCGCTGCGGCACCCTTTCCTCTGGGTTGGTTGTCTTTGACCGCTTTTTCCAAAGCGGACACTGAGATCGAACAGGCCGGAAGGAATTCCTCCAACGGCACAGCAAACTCCGCATGAACAATTTCCCATACGGATGACAGCTCTTTGATGACTCGCCGCCCACTGCGGTGCTTCAGTTCGTATCCGGGGATTTCTTCGCCGCCGCGCACCATCTCCAGCGCATGGGCTTTGACGGCCTCGGCCCAGTCGATCAGTACCGGCGCCAATTTCAGCGCCAAGGCCATCTGAGCGGGTTGCGTGATTTCCTGCGGATTGAATACCGCCGGAAGCTCCAGCGCATCGGGCAGTTTTTCAACGATCGCCAGCGCTTTGGATGCCAACGCAGGACAGCAGGCCTTCGCGCCGCAATACTGGCAGTTTTCAGGATGCGGACAGTACGGACTCTTCGGGTCTTCCGCCTTTTCGATCACGGCGGCGACACGGTCGCGCATCCGGTCGTAGTCGGCAGCGCGGGTAAAGGTATGTTCCGTCCGCAAATCGCATCGCGGTTGAAGGAAAACCACCGTCACCTCATCAACACCGAACAGATCGAACGCACCCAGCGCGTACGCCCAGCCTTGCAGGTTGACCTCCGCATCATCAACGGGAACACGCCCCATTTTGTAGTCAATGACGGTCGCGGTGTATGCACCGATCAGCACGACATCTGCCGTGCCAAAGGTGAGACCGCAAACATCGACCTGCAACTCGGTGTAGCGGATGCAGCCCGGAATTTCTTCCTGAAGCTGATCCACCGCGATCATGCACTCCCGCACCTGGGCGATCTGCTCCGGATTGAGTCCGTCGAGATGACCGGTCTCGGCTGCTTCGTGCATTTTGGTCCCCTCATCGGCCGCTGCGGATGAACCGGGGCGGTTTTGCCAGTGTGGACAGACTTCCTTGTTTTTCAAGGATGACGGGCCATGTTTAGCATGTAATTTATCGGTCATGGTATTCTCCTATTTCTCGTTGAACATGCTGATGAAGGCGACCTGCCCGATACGAGGGGCGACCAGCAGCAGACAGGTCAAAAAGCCCTGATGTGCCGTGTTGTCTTTGACCACAGAGGTGATGACGAAAAGCCAGAAGCACAGTTCCAGCATGATGATCATCAGCGCATAAAAGATGCGGCTTGTGATTCTTAACCCGACGTAGCGGGTGATGTCCTCGCGGACTTCGGTGGTGATTTCTTTTTTCAGTTCTAATTTTTCGAAGTGATCCATAGTTATTTTCTCCAGATAGGCGTTAAAACACGTTGTTCGTTGAATTCGTTAAAAGCGTTGAAACCGGGCGGCGATGGTGGGTCGCGGGAACGGGGCTCGACCGTGGATGGCCACAAAAAACACGAGTTGGCATAAACGGAATTCATGCGTCCTCCTGCGCTTTAAGGTCTTCGGCGCGGCGTTTGAGCAGGCGGTAGATGTCGCGGGCTGCGCCGATGGAGTCGCCGGAAAAGACGACGTGAACGTCGTAGTGGTATTCGAGCTCTGAGAGCTGGTGGAAGATGAAGGCCGGGCCGATGCGGCCGGAAGCGAAGACCGAATAGTTGAAATGGTCGATGTCCTCGCGGTTGGCTTCCACTACGTAGAACAGACGCGGGAAACCGGCGGCCAGAGCCCTGCGGATTTTATTCAACTCGCGAATGTAGTTCTTCTGGATGGCCAGTGACTGGATCAGGTCGGGCAGTGACTTGCGTTCGATGGCAAAGCTAAGAAAATCAGAGTCCAAGCTGTAGTCGAACGTCGGGATCGTCCCGCGTACGGTCGCGCAGTGCTCAAAGGCGAGCGGACATTGTTCCCGAGTGTCGATGCGGATTAGCATTGGGCACCGCCTTCGGCGTTGCCAGAGGTCAGAGGATAGAGATCAGAAGTCAGCAGGGAATCGGGAGAATTTTCACCACCCGCTGCGCTAGAGGAACAGCCGAGGGAGTCAGAGGGTGAGTTCACCACGGAAGACACTGAAGACACGGAATCGACAGGGGGGCATTCGGCATGGAAGTCGAAACCGAACTCATGCCAGAGCTGAGCGACGGATGCTTCGTCACCGTCCTTGGCGAGTTGGAGCAGTTGGGAAAAACGGGGGTCAACCATTTTGCACCGCCTTCCCGTTAGCAAGAGCGATAACGTCGGCACGTTTCAGTCTGAACGCATTAGGGTATAATTCTATCTTTTGAAGACGGCCGGCCCGGATGATTCGAAAAAGTGTGGCGCGTGAGCACGGGATCAGTTCGCACGCCTCGCCCATCGTGAGGAGTAAGGGTTCCTCAATGCGCAAAGGAATTTCTTTTCCCTGCAGAATTAAAAGTGCCCTGGATTTTCTTTCGGGCGTTGCGCCAAAAAGCGCCTTAATCACCTGTTCGTCAGTTGCCGTTTTCACACTCATTGCTGTTTCTCCATGTATCTGGTTTGTTCCGGAGCGTTTAAAACGCCCGATACCTAGCGGAGAAAGTCAGAGGGAACGTGTCTGGGCACAAAAAAAGCCCCGTAAACACGGGGCGGAATGCGAAGTTGACCGGGTCACCCAGCAGTCAACTTACGGCTCAATCATCATCGTCTGCAGCATTGTCATAAATAGCCGCACGACCGTTGTATCCTTTGGCGCGGTCATCCGAAAGCGCCATAGCAACTTTCTGAAGAGAATCACTGTAGGGGCGGAATTCCATTAAGTCGCACCCCAGCTTTGAATCCAGCGTGTTTTTCCGGCTGGCGACCGTTCCTTTGGAACAACCGCACTCTTCTGCAATCTCATCGAGGGTCATGGATTTGATGCAATAGAGCTGCAAGACGGTCAGATGCGTTGGGGGTCCCAGCTTAGGATTGTCATCCAGTTTCTGCGCGAGGTGAAACAAACTGGTGATTTGATCTTTGGTGATCAGTTCCTTTTGGGCCTGAAGTTCGAAGAACTGCTTTCGCGCATCGTCAAAGGTTTCGCAAACGGTAAAATCATCGTTCAGGTGATCGGCCAGCGGGACGTAAAGGGATTTTTTCTGCCGAGCGAACTCGGCGGTATCCGGGCAGTAATCCGGAGAAATAAACATAACGGCGGTGCCCTCCTGACCGGTCACCTGTTTGGCGAGTGATGCGGGTGATCGCTCGGGGTGCATGCTGAGGAAAGCGGGGTAGCGCTTCCGATCCGGACCGCGGAAGGTTCCGATGCGGTAAACCCCGTCGCCCTGATCTTTAAAGGAGGGCTCCACGCCGCAGCACCGACAAA
>JAQUXG010000195.1 GCA_028692515.1 Kiritimatiellales bacterium
TCAACCGTTCGCGCATGCAGATTTTCAAAACGCTGCTGCGTCTGCGCCAGACCTGCTGCCATTTGGATCTGCTCAAACTGCCGAACCTCAAGAGCGAGTTTCCGTCCGCCAAGATGGAACTCTTCTTTGAACTGGTCGACGAAGCGGTCGATGCCCGCCACCGCATTCTGGTTTTCAGTCAATTCACCTCCATGCTCAGCATCCTGCGCAAAGAACTGGACGCCCGGGATCTCAAATACTGCTATCTCGACGGCGCGACCAAAAACCGGCAGGCGATGGTGCGCGAGTTCAATACCAACCGCTCCATTCCCGTCTTTTTAATCAGCCTCAAGGCGGGCGGAAGCGGACTCAACCTGACCGGCGCCGATATGGTCATTCACTACGACCCGTGGTGGAACCCGGCGGTGGAAGATCAGGCAACCGACCGTGCGCACCGCATCGGCCAGAAGAACACGGTGTACAGCGTCAAGCTCATCACCAAAGACACGGTCGAGGAAAAGGTTCTCCAGATGCAGCAGCGCAAGCAGGGCGTCATCGCCGCCACGCTCGAGAAAGAGGGCGAGTTTATGCAGGCACTTTCCTGGAACGATGTTCAGGAACTGCTCTCGCTTTAAGAAAACCCCGGGGATCGGGGCGCTACATTGATGCGCCGGGAATGTACGGTTCGAGAAGTTTCATGACAGGCCGATCCGTTTTAAAATCGTCCAAAGGTTCAATAGAAAACATATAGTCGTTCCACCACGGCCCGGCGGCCCACCACGTCCAGCCCAGCCAGACATCCGCATTGTCATCCATATACGTCAGCATATGAGTAATGGCCTCGTCGCCGATTCCGTCACCAAGGGTCGAATTGGCGGCTCCGAATTCTCCCAGAAATGCTTTCCGATGATTTTCGCGGCACCATTGCGTAAAGCCGACCAGACGCGCGGCACCGATCTGTTCATTTACGATCTTGGTTGTGGTTCCGGAACTGTCGTCATCAAGATATTGATGCACCTCAAAGGAAAAGTTGGTGATCGGATCCTGGATGCTCAGCATCACCTCGGCATTCGGGGTTCCATACCAGTTGCTGCTCCAGGAATGCGCGCCGGTCCATCCGTTTCCCGGAACCAGAATCAGATTTTTTGCGCCGGACTCCCGGATCACCTGAATGGCGGCCTGTGCGGCATCTCGCCATGTCTCTGTCGACATATCGTGCGGCTCATTCATCAACCCGAAAATCACCCGGTCATTTGATTTATATTGAACCGCCAGTCGCGCCCAGAAATCAGAGAATGCAGAGATCGGCACCTTGGCCGATCCGATGATGTCGCTGCCGTAGCGCGCATAATTATGGGGATCGAGAATCACGTTCATCCTCTTCGCGGTGGTCTCCGCGACAAACGTATCCAACCGGCTCAACTCCACGGAATCCAGCTCGGCACCCAACGACCGCTGTAATCTTTCCCACCGGAAACAAAGCCGAACAGTATTCATCCCTTTGCTTTTGAAATAGTTCACTTCATTCTGGTTCGGGTAGATGTAGTGGGTTCCATAAATTCCCGGCAGGGAGCCCTCTCCAAATTCGGCCCCGGCCAGATTAACCCCTGCGTATTCAATCGCCGAGGCACTTAAATGCCCGAAGAAAACTACAGCGATCATCAGTAAAATATTTTTTATCGAAGTCATAGCGCTCCCCGTGTTTTGCGTGGTAAGGATCTGCGCGGATTCCCGCATAAAAAGATCCGTCGAGTCAAGCGCGGCACCCAAGACGCGGGCGAAGAAAAGATATTGCAACCGGTCGCACAAACAGGCCATAACCCGTTACGCTCGTTACGGCGCAATCAAATCCGGCCGGTCGAACTTTGCCGAAGCGGCGAAAGAGGCGAATTTCCGGACACCGAACAGCACATACCACGCACGGAATTTGCACATGCCGTCCTCCCGGCAGATTTTATGCAGCTCCAGATCCGCCGGTTTGCGGCAGAATCGCGGAAGCTTTTCTTTGCGCATCAATTGATAAAGCGCATCGTGAACCAGCGAGCCGCGCATGAAGTTTTTCGTGTCGATCGTCGGGCCGGACGGTCCGTCCCATGCATATCCGGATTTGATGATGAGCCGCCCGTCCGGATACAGCTCGATGTAATTCGTAATAATCTCTTTTTCGGGCCGGATGCTTATTTCAACGGAATATTCTTCAACCAGCTGATATTTGTACCCGTCATGATACCGGATCTTATTCATCGCCGTTCCTCCTGTGGAGGCTTTTAGCAAACGGGCAATCTTGTCGCAAGTCCTTGGCGGGGATATTCTGCACACAACAGTACAGGAGAATTTTATGATTTACCGGACGTACGGAAAAACGGAGAAACAGATTTCAGCCATCGGTTTCGGCGGTATGCGCTTTCCCGATCCCGAACAGATTGAGAAAAACGCCGAACTGGTGCTCTATGCACACGCAAAAGAAATTACATATTTCGATACCGCGCCGGGGTACTGTAAAGACAAGAGCGAGGAAATCATCGGCACGGCTCTGCGTCAGATGACCCCCGGAAGCTTTACCGTTTCAACCAAATGCAGCAGCCCGGACGGGAAAGAGCTTCGCACTTCTCTGGAACGGTCGCTGGAGCGGCTGGGCGTTGATTGCATCGATTTTTTCAATATCTGGTGCATCAAATCGGCGGAGGACTGGGAAAGCCGCAAACAGGGCGGCGCAGTTGAGGCGCTGCTTAAGGCGCGCGATGAAGGGCTTGTCCGGCATATCGCCTGTTCCACACACATGATGCGCGACGAGGCGACCGCGATGCTGGACGAGGAGGTTTTTGAGGGGGTCACGCTGGGATATAACGCCGTGAATTTTCCGTTCCGCGAACAGGTTGTCGCCGATGCGGCCCGTCACCGGATGGGTATAATCACCATGAACCCGCTGAACGGCGGGCTGATTCCGCAGAACGCAGAACGCTTTGATTTTATCCGCAGTGAGGACGATCCGGACGTGGTGCATGCCGCGCTTCGTTTTATTCTATCCAATCCGGCGATCACTGCCGCGCTGGTCGGGTTCAGTTCGAAAGAAGAAATTGATCAGGCCGTGCGGGTTGCTGAAACCTTTACGCCGCTTCCCGCCCAGCGGCACGCGGAAATTCAAGACCAGATTCGCGATCAGTTCGACGGGTTCTGCACGGGATGCGGGTACTGTCTGCCCTGTCCGCAAGGTCTTCAAATCCCGAAGCTGATGGATGCCTACAACCAGCGGATTTTGAGAGGCCCCGCCGCAGAGCACATCACCGACAACCTGAAATGGCTTTGGGGTGTGGGAACCGAAACTGCGGCCGACTGCATCGGGTGCGGACAGTGCGAGAAAGCCTGCACACAGCATCTGCCCATCATCGAGCGGCTCGGAGAAATTGTAGAAGCGGGCCGGGAGGTTGCCGCGAAAACAAAATAAGCGCCCCTTTAAATCAGAGCGGACTTCAGTTTAGCAAACACGGCGGTATAGCGGGCGGAGTCGATCACCTTGTCGGCTCCCATCCGCACCAGCACCATGTCCCATTCCGGAATAACGAAGCAGACGTTATTGTATTTGCCGATTTGAGCAAAGGTGCGATCCGGTGCATCGGGCCACATCTTCTTTCCGCTCGTCCGGATTCCGTTGACCCAGAACCCGAAGCCGTATCCGCCGCAGAATTTTGTATACCAGTCCGCCGGATCATACGGCGGAAGATTCGCGGGCGATTGCGGGCAGGTGGCTTGTGCAATCCAATCAGCGGAGAGCAACTGCGTGCCGTTCCAATACCCGTTGTTCAGCAGGAGCAGGCCGATCCGGGCGAGATTTTCCGCCGAGGTGCAAATTCCCTTCGACTGTCCGCCGCTACCGTTATTGATTTTCATGCCATTCACTAAACCAAAGTCGCCCCACATCCAGCGCGAATCGATCCCGATCGGATCAGCGATGCGCCGTTTAAAAAAGGTATCAAGCGGCTCGCCGGCGGCTTTGGTTAACGCGAGCGCCAGCATATCGAATCCGGCATTGG
>JAQUXG010000196.1:0-1187 GCA_028692515.1 Kiritimatiellales bacterium
AGGTGTACAACCCTTCGAAATTCCGCAGCCGGAATATAACAACGAACCGGAATACGAAGAAGAACAGGAAGCAAACCTGGCCGCGACCGAAACCATGCCGAATATTGAGCCGCTGCGCCGCGAGGTGATGGGGCAGACCGATATGCCGCCCGCCTTGGCTGAACTCCCTAAAATCGTCGTCCGACCGACAATGAAAGCGTTCCGCAACACGCTTCCGTCCATGAAACTTCCTGCGATGACGCTGCGTTTCCAACCCTTGGAAAAAACAGGGAAAAATATTCCAATGCTTGGAAAAATCATCAATCCGGCGGATAAGGCCTCGTTGCGCCGCGCCATGCTGAGTCATATTATCTTCAGCCCGCCGAAAGCACTGGAATAACCGTCGCACTGTCGCCACCTTCCTCCGGATGAAAACACCTTCAAATCAACAGCTTTTAGAACTTTGCGTTGAAGCCGCGCGCGCCGCCGGACTGCATGCACTGAATAATCCGCACCGCCGCGAAGAGGTCGCGCAGAGTTTTGACCACGATGTCAAACTGGTGATGGACAGCGAGTGTCAGCGCGTTGCGGAATCTGTTATTCACTCGCACTTCCCTGATCACGCCATTCTCGGCGAAGAAGGCTCCATCGCCAAAGCCTGCCACGCTGACAGCGTGGATCACGCATTCGAATGGATTATCGATCCGATCGACGGCACCGCTAACTACGCCCGCGGTCTCCCGACCTGGTGCTGTTCAGTTGCCGTGCGCCGCGACCCCGCAAACAGCGGGGCAGGTAGCGAAATCCTCGCCGGTTGCGTTTTCGTTCCGGTGCTGAATGAGTGCTACACCGCAACCATCGACGGTCCGGCGCTCTGCAACGGCGAGCCAATCCATGCATCAGAAATTCCAACCCTTGGAAAAGCGACCTTCTTCGCCGGACTCACCAAAGACATCGACTCACGCGCTATCGACTTTTTCACCGATATCGCCCCACGCGCCAGCAAACTCCGGATTATCGGCTCGGCTGCCATTGACGTCTGCCACGTTGCCTGCGGGCGATCGGACGGCTACTTTGAAGCAGGACTTTACCTCTGGGATATCGCCGCCGCCGGACTGATCGCCGACCGAGCCGGAGCAATTTGCACCGCCTATCCGCGCGATGAAGCACATGGCCTGCGCTTTCTCTGCACCAATCCACACATCCAC
>JAQUXG010000196.1:1287-3998 GCA_028692515.1 Kiritimatiellales bacterium
CCCGATCTGCATTATCTCTACGAAGCATCCGTTCAGGGTGTCGAAACCGACCTCGATTTCGCGGCGCGGATTTTTAAAAACAAACGCAAGCGCAAGCCGAACGATCTGCGCGAGGATTTCTGCGGCACGGCCGCCCTCGCCTGCGAATGGGTTAAACGTTCATCGAAGCACCGTGCGTGGGGTGTGGATTTTGACCAACCGACACTCGACTGGGGTATCGCTCACAATGTGGTGCAACTCGATCCAAAGGCCGGAGAACTAACCCTGCTTTGCGACGATGTTCTGAAGGTCAAAACCCCGCCGGTCGATCTAGTCATGGCACTCAATTTTTCGTACTGCGTTTTTAAAACGCGTGATTTACTGAAAACCTATTTTAAACAAGTACGTAAGGCTCTGCGCAAAGACGGCCTTTTTATTATGGATATCTACGGCGGAACGGAAGCCGTCGCCGCTAAACTCGAACCGCGCAAGGTGGATGCGTTCACCTCTGCCGACGGCACAAAGATTCCTTCGTTCACCTATATCTGGGATCAGGCTGAATACAACGTGATCGACCATCACGTCGTAAACCATATCCACTTTAAAATTCCAGGCATTGGAAAAATTGAAAAGGCCTTCACCTACGACTGGCGGCTCTGGACGCTTCCGGAGTTGCAGGAACTGCTGATGGAGGCCGGGTTTAAATCGGTTGAAATTTATCTTCACGACTGGACCGAAGACGGTGAATCCGACGACATCTACCGCCGCCGCACAACCTATGAAAACGCTCTCGGATGGGTCGCCTACGTCGTCGGAATCCGGTAAACATTTTTTCGTAAGATTTTAATCAGTTTGCGATTTACAACCTCTGTCTGAGAGGCAAATAATACCCGCGAAGAAGAAAGGGGTGTTTAAATGAAGATTATATCGACCGTCGACTTCTCAACCGCATCCGAAACCATCCTGCGGTTCACAAAAACCTACGCCGAAAAAATGGGCGCAGAAGTTTTTCTGATTTATGCCGAGCCGGAAACGATCGACACCGCATCGGACGAGTATGACGCCACGCCCGAAGCGGTCCGCCTGAAAAGAAATGCTCAGGCACTGGAAAAAGTCGGCATCAAGGTCACCCCGCTTTTCCTGCAGGGTCCGGCCTGTGAAAAGATTCTGGATGAAGCGATCAAACTGCAGGCCGATCTGATTATCATTGGTGCCCACGGACACAGCGGCGCCAGCTGCAAAATTCCAATGGGCCATACCAGCGAATGCGTTCTACTGAAGTCTAAAATCCCGGTTCTTGTTATTCCTGCCTAACAACGGATTTTACGAGCAATAAACCCCAAAGTAACGGCTTTCCCAAGAATTTGGAAAGCCGTTTTTTCCGGCGCAGATTTCTTCCAATGTTTGGAAAAACGGGACTTGTTTTTTCCAATGTCTGGAAACCCGCAAGCCGCAAGCACAAAATTGCCGGAAAACTCGGTTTTTTCGTTATTTTTTTGCATTTTTAGCCGCCTTTTTTATAGCCCCGTTTGCGTCATTTCTGTAGTATGTCTTCTTTAGAATTTGACCAGAAAAAGGAGCCTTATGTCTGACGAAAAACGCAAGTCCCAAAACCCCGACGCAAAGGGTTATGGCGCCGATCACATTACCGTTCTGGAAGGCATCGCCGCCGTCCGCAAACGCCCCTCGATGTACATCGGCGACACGGGCAGCCGCGGCTATCACCACTGTGTTTACGAGGTCGTGGACAACTCGATTGACGAATCGCTTGCCGGATACTGCTCTAACATTGAAGTCTGCATGAACGACGATGGATCGCTGTCCGTGACCGACGACGGCCGCGGGATTCCGGTCGATATGCATAAAACCGAAGGTAAACCTGCTGTGACGGTGGTGCTGACGGTTCTCCACGCCGGGGGTAAATTCGACTCCGATACCTACAAAGTTTCCGGCGGCCTGCACGGTGTCGGCGTCTCCTGCGTAAACGCCCTTTCCGAATGGCTGGAAGTAGAAGTGAAGCGCGACGGCTTTATTCACCATCAGCGTTTTGAAAAAGGGGTCGAAGTGACCGAGCTGGTGAAAATCGGTAAAACACCCGACACCGGCACCAAGGTGACCTTCTTCCCGGACATGAGCATTTTCACACACACCGGCGGGTTCCAGTGGGATATCCTCGCCTCACGTCTGCGCGAACTGGCCTTCCTGAACCGCGGCACGAAAATTGTGCTGAAAGAAGATGCAACCGGCCGCGAAGAGATCTTCCAATATGAAGGCGGCATTCAGGAGTTCGTCAAGCATCTCAATAAAAACAAAGCCCCGATGCATCCGGACGTGATTTATTTCGAGCGCGAAAAGGATCATGTCGTCGTAGAAATCGCGATGCAGTATTCCGACGCCTACACGGAAACTATTTTCTCATTTGCCAACAACATCAACACCTTTGAAGGCGGAACCCATCTTTCAGGCTTTCGCGCGGCACTGACCCGTACCGTCAACCAGTACGCAAAAAACAATAAGCTGATCAAAGATGATAAGCAGGCGATGGGCGGCGATGATATCCGCGAAGGCATCACCGCCGTTCTCAGCGTCAAACTTTCCGACCCGCAGTTTGAGGGCCAGACCAAGACCAAACTCGGCAACGGCGACATCGAAGGGATCGTTCAGCAGATCGTTAACGAAGAGCTGGGAACGTACTTCGAAGAAAATCCGTCCGTGGCCCGCACGATCATTGA
>JAQUXG010000197.1 GCA_028692515.1 Kiritimatiellales bacterium
ATGCGCTCGCGTTTCGGCCTCGTCAACCGGCTTGACTACTACGACGCTGCTACGCTCAAAACCATCATCGAACGCTCCGCGCGCATTCTGAATGTCGATATTGAACCGGGCGGCGCGCTCGAAATCGCCCGCCGCTCACGCGGCACGCCGCGTATCGCCAACAATCTGTTGCGCCGCGCCCGCGACTACGCGCAGATCAAGGCCGATAACATTATTACCGCCGATGTTGCCGCCAAAGCACTCGCGCTGCTTGAAATCGATGAAAGCGGTCTCGATGAAATGGATAAACGGATTCTGCAGACCATCATTGAAAAGTTCGCCGGTGGACCGGTTGGACTCAGTTCACTTTCGGTTTCGGTCGGAGAGGAGTCCGATACGATCGAAGAGGTTTACGAGCCGTACTTGATTCAGGAAGGTTTCATCAAGCGCACGCCGCAAGGGCGCGTCGTCCTGCCGCGCGGCTTCGATCTCTTCGGACTTACGCCCGGGAATTAGCAGAAGAAACTCCTTTGATTGCCACAAAAAACACAAAAAGGAGGTATGGAATGAAGTGGAAAAATATTAATCAGCTTTGTGACATGGTGCGCGAAACCAGCTTTGCAGCTCATTCGTATCACCGGAATGGGCATTTGGAGAAAATTTATGAGAATGCATTGGCGAATCGCTTGCGCAAGGCAGGTCTTGATGTAAAACAGCAACACCCATTGACGGTTTATGACGAGGATGGAACGGTTCTTGGCGAGTACTTTGCGGACTTATTTATAGAAGACGGCCTGATCGTAGAGCTAAAAGCCTGTCGGGATATTGCCCCTGATCATATTGCCCAATTGATCGGTTATTTAACCTCTGCCCGGATTGAAACCGGTCTTTTAATAAATTTTGGATCGGCGAAGCTTCAGGTTAAGAAGTACCTTCAGAGCGTCTCGGATTAATTTTTGTGTTTTTTGTGGCTAATAAAATGAAATTTACTGAGCGGCATTCGATATTCGGCCTTTGTCTTTTGCTGACGTTTCCAATCATTGGAACCTGTGCCGCGCAGAGCGGTAACGCGGAGAACGGCCCGAAGCTGGTTTGTGACGAGCCGACCTATAATTTCGGCACGGTGGATCAGTCGGCGGTGGTAACCAATGTATTTGTGATTCGGAATGAGGGTGATACCACCTTTGTTGCCGGAATGCCCCGCACGACGTGCAGTTGCGCAAGAGTGACTCTCAATAAACGGATGATCGGGCCGGGTGAGTCGGCGAAACTCACCGCAGTTTTTACGGCGGCACGACGGAAAGGCGAACAGAAAAAGACCATTCTTTTGCCGTCATTTGACACGAATGACCCACCCCTCAAATTTTATATGCAGGGATTTGTTGAATCCTTCGCGCCCGCCCAGTAAAAAGAACGTTTAATTCTAAACAGGAGAACAACCCCATGGCCGGAATTTTTAAAGCATACGACATCCGCGGCATCTACGGTACGGATCTCACCGACGACATTGCCTTCAAAATCGGGCGCGCCGTTGCCACCTTCCTTAAGCCGAAAAAATTTGTCATCGGGCACGACATGCGCCCGCACTCCATCCCGCTTTTCAACGCGATGGCTAAAGGGCTGACGATGCAGGGCGTCGATGTGATTAACATCGGGCTGGCCTCCACGCCGATGTCCTACCACGCCAACGGCAAGCTCGGCGCGGACGGCTCTGCCATCATCACCGCCTCGCATAACCCCGGTGAATGGAACGGCATGAAAATCTGCCGCGAACTGGCCATTCCGATTTCCGGTGCAACCGGCATTGCCGACATTGAACGCATCGTCAACGAAGAATCCTTCGATGTGCCCGCCGCCAACCCCGGCACCGTCACTGAATATGATATCAAGCCCGAATACTTTGAACACATCCGCACCTTTGCCAAAATGACCCGGCCGCTTAACGTCGTTATCGACTACGCGAACGGCATGGGCATTTCCGAAGGCGGCGTTTTCACCGATGAAATGTTCAACATCACTCCGATGTACGACGTACTCGACGGCACCTTCCCCAACCACGAGGCCAACCCGCTCGACCTTCATACCCTCAACGACATTTCCGCCAAACTCAAAGCCGGTAAATACGACTTCGGTATCGCCTTCGACGGCGACGCCGACCGCGCCGGATTCCTCGACGAAAACGGCGATATCGTTACTATGGACATGATCACCGCGCTCGTCGCTCAGGCCATGCTCGAAGAATTTCCCGGTGCCGCCATCTTCTACGATCTGCGCAGCAGCTGGGCTGTCAAAGAAGTCATCGAAGAAGCGGGCGGACGCCCGATGATGTCGCGTGTCGGACACGCCTTCATCAAAGCGCAGATGCGCGAAGCCGACGCTGTTTTTGCCGGCGAACTCTCCGGCCATTACTACTTCCGCGACAACTACTATACCGAAAGCTCCTCGCTGGCCGCCATCTGTGTTGCCAACCTGATCAGCAAAACCGGCAAAACGCTCTCCAAACTCATCAAGCCGATCAAGCGCTACTTCGCCTCCGGCGAAATAAATTCCAAGGTTGCCGATGTGAATGCGGTCTTTGCCCGTCTGGACGAAAAGTTTGGCGACGCCAGAAAATTCCAGCTCGACGGCAACTCCTACGAATACGCCGACTGGTGGTTCAACGTCCGCTCCTCCAACACCGAGCCCCTCGTTCGCCTCAACCTTGAGGCCAAAACCAAGGCTCAGATGGAAGCCAAGCGCGACGAAATCCTCGCCCTGATTCGCGCATAAAAAAGTTTCCAAACATTGGAAAATTTTTTTCCAAGGTTTGAAAAACACCGGCGCGGCGGCAACGCCGTGCCCTTTCTTTTTTCGTGTATCTTCGTGTTTTTCGTGGTTAATTCTCCGGCTCTATGAATTTGAAACCTCTAAAGTTCGGCAGTGTCACCATCGACTTTCCCGTCGTGCTCGCGCCGATGGCGGGCTACACCGACGCCGCATTCCGTTCCATCTGCAAAGAGAACGGCGCGGGTGCCTGCTATACCGAAGTCACCAGTGCCGAGGGAATCCGTCGCGACTCGCAGAAAACCTTCCAGTTTCTGGAAGTTTCAAAACTCGACCACCCAATCGCCGGCCATATTTTCGGTAAGTCGGTCGAAGCGATGGTGGATGCGGCGGTTTTTATTGAGAAGCTTGGCACCTTCGACTGGATCGACCTCAACTGCGGCTGTCCCGTCAAAAAAGTTGTCCGGCGCGGCGCGGGTGCCGCGCTGATGAAAGAACCCGAGCAGATCGGCGAAATCGTTCGTGCCGTCAAAAAAGCGGTTTCACTTCCTGTCAGCGTCAAAACCCGTATCGGCTTCAGCCCGTCGTTTCCCGATCATCTGACCATTGCCAGAATCGTTGAAGACGCCGGGGCAGATATGATCGCCGTGCATGGACGCTATGCCAGCAACTTTCATGGAGGCCCGGCGGACTGGGAAAAGCTCGGCGAAATCAAACAGGCTCTCAAAATTCCAGTCATTGGAAACGGCGGCGTCGTCAAACCGGAAGACGCAACGGAAATGGTACGTGTATCCGGAGTCGATGGCGTCATGATCGGTCGTGGCGCAGTTGGGAATCCTTGGTTGTTTGATCAAATTAAAGATCCGACAGTACAGCCACCTTCTCTGGAACAGCGTCGAAACGTCATCGAAACGCACTTGCTTCGTTTGGTGGAGATGACCAGCAACACGGCAGAGGGACGGCGTTGCAAATCGAAATACAATCCGGAGCAGGGTGCCTGTCTTCATTTTCGTCCGCATCTCGCGCAGTACATCAAAGGATTGCGCGGCCGCCGTGAACTCCTGCAGCATCTCAATGAAATGCACGACGTCCAAACTGTCATGGAGGCCGTCGACAAAGTCCTCGCTCAGAACAGCGATCCAGCTTAAATCCTTGGGATTCTGGGCTATAAAAAGCTTTTCTATAGCTCATAAATATGATGTTTTATGGGCTATAAAAGAGAGGTTTATAGCTCATGAAATGGAATTGGCAGCA
>JAQUXG010000198.1 GCA_028692515.1 Kiritimatiellales bacterium
GCGCATCATCCCCGACGAGGAGATCAAACACGAAATCGCAACCGGCCAGCCCTATGGCGAATGGATCAAAGAAAACCTGGTTGATCTCGCCGACCTGCCCGCAGAAGAAGTGCCGGAATGTGATCCGGAAACGCTCCTCCAGCGCGAGCGCCTGTTTGGCTACACCATGGAAGATCTGAACCAGATTCTCGCGCCGATGGCCAAAGAAGGCATGGAACCGAGCGGCTCAATGGGCATCGACACGCCGCTGGCCGTACTCGCCGAAAAACCGCAGCTTCTGTACAACTACTTCAAGCAGCTTTTCGCACAGGTCACCAATCCGCCGCTCGATGCCATCCGCGAAGAACTCGTCACCTCGCTCATCACCAACATCGGGGCTGAGCAGGATCTGTTCGCGGAAACACCGAAACATTGCAGCCAGCTCAAACTCAGTCAGCCGATCCTGACCAACGACGAGCTCGCCCGCATCCGCAAGCTCAAGCACGGAAACCTTAAAGCGATCACCCTGCCCATCCTCTATAAGCTGTCTGAAGGCGGCGATGGATTGCGTGCGGCACTCGACAAACTGCGCACCGATGCATCGCAGGCGATTAAAAACGGCAACACCCTGCTGATTCTTTCCGATCGTCAGGCCGATCAGGAAAACGCGCCGATTCCGGCTCTTCTGGCAACCGCGACTGTACACAATCACCTGATCAGTAAACTCCAGCGCACACGCTGCGGGCTGATCGTCGAATCCGGCGAGCCGCGCGAAGTTCATCACTTCGCGATGCTGATCGGTTACGGTGCTGGCGCCGTCAACCCCTACATGGTCGGCCAGATTCTGGACGACATGATCAAGCAGGAACTGCTGACCGGGATTGAATGGAAATATGCCGCAAAAAATTATGTCAAAGCCATCAACAAGGGACTGCTTAAAGTTATGTCCAAGATGGGCATCTCCACGCTGCACAGCTATCGCGGCGCGCAGATCTTTGAAGCGGTCGGCCTGAACAGCGAAGTCATTGACGCCTGCTTTGCCGGCACCGCCTCGCGCATCGGCGGCATCGGCATCGACGGCATTGCCCGCGAAATCAGCGCGCGCCATCAGTCCGCCTTCCCGAAACGCCCGGCAGACAAAACGTTGCCGCTTGATGTCGGCGGCGCTTACAAGTGGCGACGCAACGGCGAAGATCACCTGCTCAATCCGCTGGCGATTGCCAAACTGCAGGAAGCCGTCCGCACGGATAACGCCGACCGGTTCAAAGAATTTTCAGACCTCGTCAACCACGATAACCGGATTACCTACACGCTGCGCGGCCTCTTCGAATTCAAAAAAGAACGCCAGCCGGTTCCGCTCAGTGAAGTAGAACCCTGGACCGCTATCGTCAAGCGCTTCAAGACCGGCGCCATGTCTTACGGATCGATCAGCAAAGAAGCGCACGAAACGCTCGCCATCGCCATGAACCGCATCGGCGGCAAGAGCAACTCCGGCGAAGGCGGAGAAGATGACGACCGTTTCCTGCCGGACGAAAACGGCGATCTGCGCCGTTCCGCTATCAAGCAAGTCGCTTCCGGCCGCTTTGGAGTCACCAGCAACTATCTGACCAACGCCGACGAAATTCAGATCAAAATGGCGCAGGGTGCCAAGCCCGGAGAAGGCGGACAACTGCCCGGCCATAAAGTTAAGCCGTGGATCGCCAAAACACGTCACTCGACTCCGTATGTAACGCTGATTTCTCCGCCGCCGCATCACGACATTTACTCGATCGAAGACCTCGCGCAGCTCATCTACGACCTGAAGAGCGCCAACCCATCGGCCGCCGTCACCGTCAAGCTGGTTTCCGAAGTCGGTGTCGGTACCGTCGCGGCGGGCGTTTCCAAAGCCAAAGCAGATCTCGTCCTCATCAGCGGCTACGACGGCGGAACCGGCGCATCGCCGCAAGCCTCCATCAAACATGCCGGCCTGCCGTGGGAACTCGGACTGGCGGAAGCCCAGCAGACGCTGGTCCTCAATAAACTGCGCAGCCGCATCCGCGTGGAGTGCGACGGCAAACTGCTCACCGGCCGCGACGTCGCCGTCGCCGCCCTGCTCGGCGCGGAAGAATTCGGCTTCGCAACCGGTCCGTTGATTACGCTCGGCTGTGTCATGATGCGCGTCTGCCACATGAACACCTGTCCTGTCGGCGTCGCGACGCAGGATCCTGAACTGCGTAAAAAATTCTGCGGCAAACCGGAATATGTCATCAACTTCTTCCGCTTCGTTGCCGAAGAGCTGCGTCAGATAATGGCCGACCTCGGCTTCCGCACGATCGACGAAATGGTCGGCCAGCGCGGCAATCTCGATGTTCGCAACGCCATTGAAAACTGGAAAGCCAAGGGCCTCGACTTCTCAAAAATCCTCTATCAGCC
Organism: Kiritimatiellales bacterium; assembly: GCA_028692515.1. Taxonomy (GTDB): domain Bacteria; phylum Verrucomicrobiota; class Kiritimatiellia; order Kiritimatiellales; family Tichowtungiaceae; genus Tichowtungia. Next base: position 2,392 of record JAQUXG010000198.1, read on the forward strand.
GACGGCAGAGGATCTGGGGCCGCTGCATTGCACGGAAAAACAGAGCGATGATCTGGTCGATGCGTTTGACCACGAGCTGATCCGGCAGGCCAAGCCGGCGCTGGAGCGCGGCGAACGGGTTGTGATTCATGCGCAGATTCGTAATATCCATCGCACCGTCGGCGCCATGCTCAGTAACGAAATTTCAAAACGCTACGGCGAACGCGGACTGCCCGACGACCGGATTACCATCCATGCGACCGGTTCCGCCGGACAAAGCTTCGGCGGATTCAGCGCAAAAGGCATTACCTTCCGCGTCACCGGCGATGCCAACGACTATTTCGGGAAAGGGCTCTCCGGCGCGAAACTCATCATCCGTCCGCCGGAAGATGCCACCTTCGTCGCCGAAGACAACATCCTCATCGGAAACGTCGCCTTCTACGGGGCCACGCGCGGCGAGGCCTACATTCGCGGCCGGGCCGGAGAACGGTTCTGCGTGCGCAACAGCGGCGTTCATGCGGTAGTGGAAGGAATCGGCGACCACGGTTGTGAATATATGACCGGCGGAAGCGTCATCGTGCTCGGCCCGACCGGCCGCAACTTCGCGGCCGGTATGAGCGGCGGAATTGCCTTTGTACTCGACGAGGCCGGCGACTTCATTGAAAACCGTTGCAATCCGGAAATGGTCGACTTCGATCCGCTCACCCAGGACGATGTCGCCGCTTTATGCGAACGGCTTGAAAAACATTTAGAATACACCGGAAGCGACGTGGCGCGGCGACTGCTTCACAACTGGCAGAACTCCGTGAAGAAATTCATCAAAGTCATTCCGGTTGACTACAAACGTGCGCTGCAGCGCATCGCCGACGAAAAGCGGACGGGAGAGTGAGGAGAAGGCTTTAGGCTATAGGCATTAGACTTTAGGAAGAGAACATGCGGGATCATCGAAAACTAAAGGCGTTTGAACTGGCCGATGCGTTGGCTTTGCTGACGTATAAAGAGACGCTGGTGTTCCCCCGTGATGAAATTTACGGACTGACTTCGCAAATCCGACGGGCTGCGGTTTCGATCCCGTCTAATATTGTCGAAGGTTGCGCGCGGAATACCGAGAAGGATTACATCCACTTTTTGGACACCGCCTACGGATCGGCGAAAGAAGTGGAGTATCAGGCATCCATCGCACGGCGGCTTGGATATTTGAGTACAACAAAATTAGAAGAAGACGCGGCAGAAACCGCACGCGCGTTAAACGCTTTGATAAATGCATTAAGGAATGGCGGCGGAGAACAGTCCTAAGGCCTAAAGCCTAAGGTCTAAAGCCTTCTCCGTCTCCTCAGGAGACGACCATGGGTAAACCAACTGGATTTAAAGAATTCGAGCGCAAGACGCCGGCCGAGCGGCCGATTGTTGAACGCATCAAGGACTACAACGAAGTCTATCGTCCGTTCCCTGAAGATAAGCTTCAGGAACAGGCCGCGCGTTGCATGAACTGCGGCGTCCCTTTCTGCCACATCGGCTGTCCGCTGGGTAACATCATTCCCGAATTCAATGACCTGACCTACAAAGGGCACTGGAAAAAAGCGTGGGAAATGCTCTCCGCCACCAACAACTTCCCGGAATTCAC
>JAQUXG010000003.1 GCA_028692515.1 Kiritimatiellales bacterium
CTGTATTGTGCGGATCTTCTCTTAAGAATAAAGGCATTCAGCCTCTGTTGGATGCCGTTGTAAGCTTTCTGCCGTCCCCGCTCGAAGTTCCGGCGGTCAACGGGATTCATCCGAAAACCGAAGAAGTACTGCATCGTGAAGCCAGCGATTTCGAGCCACTCAGCTCACTGGCATTCAAGCTGGCAACAGACCCCTTTGTCGGCAAGCTTGTTTTTGTCCGTGTCTATTCCGGAAAAATTGAAAAACGCCAGAACGTTTTCAATCCGCGCACGAAGAAGCGCGAAAAAATCGGCCGCCTGCTTCGCTTGCACGCCAACAGCCGCGAAGATATTGATGTGCTCTATACCGGTGAAATCGGCGCCATTGCCGGGCTGAAGAATTTCACCACAGGGGACACCCTTTGTTTTGAAAACGATCCGATTGTTCTGGAACGTATTGAATTTCCGGAGCCGGTCATCGCCATGGCGATCGAACCGAAAACTCAGGCGGATCGCGATTCTCTGAAAGCCGCTCTGCTTTCTCTTTCTGAAGACGATCCAACCTTCCGCGTTACGATCAATGAAGACACCGGACAGACCATTATCAACGGAATGGGCGAGCTTCATCTTGAGATCATTAAAGACCGTATTTTCCGTGAATTTAAGGTGCAGGCCAATGCCGGCAAGCCGGTCGTTGCCTACCGCGAAAGCGTCCAGAAGGCCGCATCCGGAGAATTCACCTTCGTCCGCGAGTTCGCCGGACGCGGCCACTTCGGCCATGTTGTTGTTCAGGTTTCTCCGCGCGAGCGCAGCTCCGGCAACCACCTCGCCGTTAAAGTTTCAAAAGACATCATTCCTGCGGAATTCCACGACGCTATCAAAGAGGGTATCGGTGATGCACTCTCGACCGGTGTGCTTGGCAATTATCCGCTGGTGGATATTGAAGTGACCGTCACGGGCGGCAGCGCCCATCCGGTCGACTCGTCTGAAATGGCTTTTCGCACAGCGGCTGTCATGGCTCTGCGCGCGGCAATCGGCAATGCTTCGCCGACCCTGCTCGAACCGATCATGAAGCTTGAAATCATTGCTCCGGATGAACATCTGGGCGATGTGATGAACGATTTAAACGGTCGTCGCGGACGGATCCGCGAGATCGAGGCCCGCGATGCGGTGCAGATAGTACATGTGGATGTTCCGCTGGCAGAAATGTTCGGCTACGCCACAACGCTGCGTTCGCTAACCAAAGGCCGGGCCAGTTACACGATGGAGCCGTACCGCTTTGAGGCGGTTCCGGATTCCATACAGGAGACCATCTTAAACCGGTAGCAGAGAGAAATTATGAATAATCAGCGCATACGCATACGTTTAAAATCTTTTGACCACCGGGTGCTGGACGCCTCGTCAAAGGAAATTGTCGAGACCGCCAAACGCACCGGCGCTCGCGTCGCAGGACCCATTCCCATGCCGACCCGTATTGAACGGCTTACCGTCAATCGCAGTCCGTTTGTGAATAAAAAATCAATGGAACAGTTTGAGATCAGAACGCATAAGCGCCTGCTCGATATTATTGACCCGACGATCAAAACAGTGGACGAGCTCAAAAAGCTCAATCTGCCGGCGGGCGTGGACATCACCATTAAAATCTGAGTGAAATCATGAAGAGTCTATTAGGAAAAAAACTGGGTATGACCCAGATCTTTGACGAAGCGGGAAAGCTGGTGCCGGTAACGGTTATTGAGGCCGGTCCGTGCAGCGTGGTTCAGCGTAAAACCGCAGCCACAGATGGTTACGAAGCGGTTCAGCTTGCGTTCGGCTCACAGAAGCCGGAACGAGTTACCAAGCCGTTGGTCGGTCACTTCAAAAAAGCCGGCCTGAGTGCGATGCTTAACCTGCGTGAAGTCCGCGTGGATGCGGCTGACGAAGCGAAAGCCGGCGACACCGTGACGGCAGCTGTTTTCGAAGGCGTTAACTATGTCGACATCGTGGGCGTTACCAAAGGTAAAGGCTTCCAAGGTGTGATGAAGCGTCATAATTTCGGCGGCGGTCGTGCAACCCACGGTTCGCACTTTCACCGCACGACCGGTTCGATCGGTATGAAAGAAAAGCCCGCTCGCGTTTTCAAAGGCAAGAAGATGGCCGGACAGATGGGTAACACGGAAGTTACCGCACAGAGTCTGAAGGTCGTTCAGGTTCGTATTGCCGAAAACCTGATTCTGGTTAAAGGTGCGGTACCCGGTGCCAATGGGACAACGCTTGTTGTGCGTGAAGCACTCAAACGGAAGTAATTTGAGAGGATATCATGAGTACGTTACTGCTTAAAGATTGCACAGGGAAGAAGTTGGGCGAAGTGGCCCTCAGCGATAAATTCGCTGTTTCTGATAAGGGCGCGCAAGCGGTCCATCAGGCGGTCATCACCTATCAGGCCCATCAGCATCAGGGTTCTGCCAATACACAGCGCAAAGGCGAAGTGGCCGGTTCCGGCAAGAAACCCTGGAAACAAAAGGGTCTCGGCCGCGCACGCGCCGGTTATCGTCAGTCGCCCGTATGGCGCGGAGGGGGTGTGGCCTTTGGTCCGCATCCGCGCAAAGTCCGCAAACAGGTTCCGCGCAAAGTGGCTCGTCTGGCCTTCGCCCGCGCCTTTGGCGAACGTGCCGAAGCCGGTCAGGTGATGGTTCTGGATGCATTCCAGCTGGCCGCTCCCCGCACGAAAGATATGTGCGCGATGCTGAAGGCTCTGGAGATCAAGGGCAAAGCTTTGCTGATCATGGATACGCTGGACGCCAACGTTTGTCTGGCCGCCCGTAACCTTCAGGACATCGAAGTGGTTTGCGCCTCCAATGTGAACACCTACCAGATCGTCCGTTATCCGCAGATTGTGATCACCAAAGCGGGCGTGGAACAGCTCGAACAGCGCATGGCGTAGAAGAGGAATTCGCAATGAAAGATGTATATCAGGTAATTCAGAAGGTCATGCTGACGGAAAAGGGCACCCGCCTTTCGGAAGCGGAAAACAAATATATTTTCAGCGTCAGTCCTGCCGCCAACAAGGCAGAGATCAAGCAGGCGGTGGAAGAGCTTTTCAAGGTGAAGGTGACTGCGGTCAACACCATGAAACGCATTGGAAAATGCAAACGCGAGCGCACTGCCAGCGCCGGGCGCACTGCCGGATGGAAGCGCGCCGTGGTGACGCTGGCCGAAGGCAGCAAAATTGATTTCGTGTAAGGAGTTTGAGTCATGGCTTTAAAAACATATAAACCGACAACGCCCAGCCGCCGCCACACCGTGACGTCTGCGTTCGAAGAAATTACAACATCAACGCCCGAAAAATCGTTGATCCGTGCGAAGAAGAGCACCGGCGGACGCAACAGTGCCGGACGCATTTCGACCCGCCATCGCGGCGGCGGACACAAGCGCCGTTACCGTCTGATCGATTTCAAACGTAACAAATACGGCATCCCCGCCAACGTGGTTACGATTGAGTACGATCCGAACCGTTCGGCTCGTATCGCGCTGCTGAATTATGTAGACGGCGAAAAGCGCTACATGATTGCTCCGGTCGGCCTCAAAGTCGGTACGGTGGTTCTGTCGGGTCCTGATGCAGAACCCGCTGTTGGAAACGCACTGCCCCTCGGAAAAATTCCGCTCGGCACGACCGTTCACAACATCGAACTCAAGCCGGGTCTTGGCGGACAGATTGCCCGCTCTGCCGGCACCAGCGCTCAGCTGATGTCCCGCGAAGGTGATTTTGCAAATCTGAAGATGCCGTCCGGCGAACTTCGCCGCGTACGCGTCACCTGCTATGCAACAATTGGTCAGGTTGGTAATGTGGATCATGAAAACATTGCCAGCGGTAAAGCCGGCCGTAAGCGCTGGTTGGGCATTCGCCCGACGGTTCGCGGTGTGGCGATGAATCCGGTTGACCATCCAATGGGTGGTGGTGAAGGCCGTACGTCCGGTGGCGGACATCCGCAATCGCCGTGGGGCACGCTGGCCAAAGGCAAGCGCACTCGCAAACACAAACTGGCTTCGAATAAGTACATCATTGCACGGAGAAAGAAGTAAGTTATGGCTCGTTCACTTAAAAAAGGTCCTTACGTTGACGTCAAGTTGCTCAAAAAAGTTGCGCAGATGGATGTCTCTGGTAGAAAAAAACCGATCAAGACCTGGGCTCGCGCCTCAATGATCGTGCCGGAATTTGTCGGCCACAACTTTACCGTGCATAACGGCAAGGTGTTCGTATCCGTTTTTGTGACGGAAAACATGGTGGGACACCGCCTGGGTGAGTTCGCTCCGACCCGTTCGTTCCGGTCGCATGGCCTCGCTACAGACAAGACCGTTTCGAAATAACGTTTTTTTTAATAGAAGTTCTGGATTTGAAAATGGAATGACGTATAGTTGCCGCCTTTGCGTTCAGGTAGCGGCAGCAAATTGAGAGTAAAAACATGGAAGTTTCAGCAACAACAAAATATGTAAGAATGTCGCCGATCAAGGCACGCTATATGGCGTCCGAGATCCGTGGACTTTCGGTTGCGGAAGCCCTTCGTATTACAAGCTTTAACGCAATGAAAGCGGCGGCGGAGATCGGCAAGACCCTCCAGTCGGCCGTTGCCAATGCGGCGAGTAATGAAGGGGTCTCTGCAGACAAATTATTTGTAAAAGATGCCTATGTGGATGGTGGTCCGTCGCTTAAGCGTTCCCGCCCGCGTGCTCGCGGTTCGGCTTCGCCTATTCGTAAGCGCACGTCTCACATCACTGTGGTTGTATCGGATCGTAAATAAGGAAAGGGAATCGTTTTGGGACAGAAAGTAAATCCTATCGGACTCCGGATTGCGGTTAATAAGAACTGGCGCTCGCGCTGGTTCGCCGGCAAAAAAGAGTTTGCTGATCTGCTTCAAGAGGATATCGCTATCCGCGAAGCCGTGCTCAAACGTCTTAAAGATGCTTCGATTTCGAACGTCTTTATTGAACGTTATGCCAATCGTGTCCGCGTGACCATTCGCACCGCCCGTCCGGGTTTGGTGATTGGCCGCAAGGGCGAAGACATCGAAAAGTTGCGCGAGCAGCTCAGTAAGATGACCAAAAAAGAAGTTTACATCGAAATTGATGAAGTCAAGAGCCCTGACCTCGACGCCAAATTGGTCGCCGAAGGAATTGCCCTGCAGCTGGAACGTCGTGTTTCTCATCGCCGTGCCATGAAGCGCGCGATTCAGATGGCGATGGATACCGGTGCGGACGGCATCAAAGTGCTGGCTGGCGGACGTCTCGGCGGTGCCGAAATTTCCCGTTCGGAAAGCTATAAAGAAGGAAGGATTCCGCTTCATACGCTGCGGGCTGACATCGACTACGGAACGGCAACGGCCCGTACGGTCGCCGGCGCGATCGGAATCAAAGTGTGGATTTGTAAGAAGGATGAGAAGGCGCAAGCTTAGGAGTATTGACCAATGCCTTTAATGCCCAAACGAGTTAAGTATCGGAAAGTCCAAAAGGGCTCCCGCGGTGGTATGTCTAAAGCCGGCACAACGCTGTCTTTCGGTGAATACGGCCTGCAAGCGCTGGAGCGCGCATGGATCACAAACATTCAGATTGAGGCCTGCCGTGTGGCGATCAACCGCAATCTGAAGCGCAAAGGAAAGCTTTGGCTTCGAATTTACCCGGATAAGCCGTTTACAAAAAAACCGCTTGAAGTCCGAATGGGTAAAGGAAAAGGCGGCGTCGAAGGCTGGGTTGCGGTTGTACGCCCCGGACGGATGCTGTTTGAGCTGGACGGGGTTACCGAACAGCAGGCGCGCGTTGCTATGCGGCTCGCGGCCACAAAGCTGCCCATCCGTGTGCGCTTTGTGACACGCCATGCCGTCAACTAATTGAGAGTATTCGGAATGAAAAAAGTAAAACAACTTACAGATCTGACAACCGTTGAGATGCAACAGCAGCTCGATGATGCGAAGAAGGAGCTGTTCACGCTGCGCCTTCAGCAGGTTTCCGGTCAGCTGGAAAATCCGCTGCGTATCCGTGCCGTACGGCGCTCGATTGCGCGCATCAAAACAGTTATGAATCAGGCGGCTAACGCCGAGGGGTAAAAGATGGAGTCAAGAGGTCATCGGAAAGTGCGCGAAGGTCGCGTTTGCAGTGCGGTGGGAAATAAAACCATCGCCGTGCTCATCGAGCGCCGGGTTCGGCATCCTTTGCTGGGCAAGGAACTGCGTGTGACGAAGAAAATTCACGCGCATGATGAGAATAACGAAGCCAAAATCGGGAATGTGGTCCGTGTAATGGAAACCCGTCCGATCAGCCGGTTGAAACATTGGCGGCTTGTGGAAATTTTGTCGAAATAAGGCAGGGTAAAGAAAATGATTTCAGTACAGACCAGACTGGATGTCGCGGATAACACGGGCGCTCGCAGCGTGATGTGTATCCGGGTGTTAAAGACTAAGCGCAGATACGCGAAAGTCGGTGAAGTAATCAAAGTGGCCGTTAAAGAAGCCCAACCCGGCGGCGTCGTCAAAAAAGGCGATGTGTGCGAGGCGGTTGTGGTTCGTACGAAGGCTCCGATCCGTCGCGCCGACGGCTCCGTCCTGCGGTTCGATCATAATGCGGCCGTCATCATTGATGTGAATAAAAACCCGCGCGGAACGCGCATTTTCGGCCCAGTGGCTCGCGAGCTGCGCGACGGCAACTTCATGAAGGTTGTCTCGTTGGCGCCCGAAGTGCTTTAAGAGAGGAACGTTTTGTATGGCAGCAATTAAAAAAAATGATTTAGTCAAAGCCATTTGTGGTGATGACAAGGGTAAGACCGGTAAGGTTCTGCAGGTGCTCCCGGGCAGCCAGCGGGCCGTGGTCGAAGGTCTGAATGTTGTAAAGAAGCACATGCGCAAAACGCAGGACAATCCGCAGGGCGGCGTGTTCAATAAAGAGGCTTCGATCCATATTTCGAACCTGAAAAAAGCAGAATAACTTAATCCATTTATCCAGAGGGGTGGGTATCCATGATACCGGCAATGAAGAAAAAATATCGTGAACTAGTGGTGCCGGAACTTCAGAAGAAGTTCAACTACGGCAACTGCATGCAGATTCCGTCACTTTCCAAGATCAATATTAACGTTTCGGTCGGCATGCAGCATGACCGCGATGCGTTGCAGGCGGTTCTTGACGATCTGGGGAAAATCACCGGTCAGCGTCCGGTCACCATCAAGGCCCGGAAGAGCGTGTCCAACTTCAAACTGCGCGAAGGCGTTGCCCTCGCTGGTAAAGTGACACTGCGCGGCGCCCGGATGTATGAATTCATGGACCGGCTGATCAACATTGCTCTGCCGCGCATCCGTGACTTCCGCGGCATCCCGCCCAAATCCTTTGACGGACGCGGAAACTACTCGCTCGGTCTCACCGAGCAGACCATTTTCCCGGAAATCAATCCGGACCACGTCCGTAAAGTACACGGCATGGACGTGACATTTGTCACAACGGCCAAGAGCAACGCAGAAGCCTACGAACTGCTGAGCCTCATGGGGATGCCGTTTGAAGCCGCCAAAAATAAAGGTGAACAGCAATGATATTGTGCGATCCCATTTCTGATATGTTGACCCGCATCCGCAACGCCAATATGGCGAAGCACGTTAAGGTGCAGATGCCGCACTCGAAAATGAAGAGTGAACTGGCCCGCATCCTGAAGCAGGAAGGCTACATCAAAGACTACACCACCGAAAAAGTGGAAGGTAAGCCCACTCTGGTTCTTTTCCTGAAATACCGGGAAGATAATCAGAAGCCGGTTATTGAAGGCCTGCGCCGCGTCAGCCGCCCGAGCTGTCACCGCTATGTGGGTGCCGATGATGTTCCGCGCGTGCTGGGCGGTATCGGCACTGCGATTTTGAGCACGTCCTCCGGTATGCTCAGCGACGGAGAGGCTCGCAAAGCCCATGTGGGCGGCGAAGTCCTTTGCTATGTTTGGTAATTTCAAATTGAGGTTGTAACGATGTCTAGAATAGGAAAATTGCCTCTGACGGTTCCGGCGGGCGTGGAAGTGACGCTCGACGGAGATGTCGCGACGGTTAAAGGCCCCAAAGGGCAGAGCACGCTGCGGATTCCTTCGAAGATCACGGTGTCGATCGATGGATCACAGGTTGTTGTGGATCGTAAAGATGAAGTCAAACAATCCCGCGCGCTGCACGGCACCATCCGCAACACACTGAAGAACATGGTTCTCGGTGTGAAGGACGGCTATGTGAAAGAACTCGAAATTCAGGGCGTCGGCTACAAAGCGGTGCTGCAGGGCAACGTTCTTGTTCTTTCACTCGGTTTCTCGCATGAAATCAAATACGAAATCCCCAAAGACATCAAAGTCGAGGTCACTGGGACAACGGATGTAAAAGTATCAGGGCACGAAAAAGCCCAGGTCGGTCAGGTCGCCTCGCGCATTCGCGCGTTTTCTCCCGCTGAACCCTATAAGGGCAAAGGCGTGCGTTATAAAGGCGAACAGGTTCGGCGCAAAGAAGGTAAGGCAGTGGCGTAATCATGAAGGTCAAAAACAAAGCAGATTATCGGAAGCGCAGACATCTTCGTTTGCGGAACAAGGTTCAGGGAACAGCCGCGCGCCCTCGCATGGCCGTCTACGTTTCCAACCGTTATATTTACGTGCAGGTCATCGACGACGACGCGCAGAAAACACTTTGCTCGGCCTCATCGCTGGGCGACAAGTGCACCGTCGAAACCGCCAAAGCGCTCGGCGCCAAAGCGGCCGAAGCGGCCAAAGCGCAGGGTGTGTCCAAAGTTGTTTTCGACCGCGGCGGATTTGCTTTCGGATCGCGTCTACGTGCGTTGGCCGACAGCGCCCGCGAAGCCGGTCTCCAGTTCTAGTTTTATGTAAAGGAGTTGCTTGAAGTGACTGAAAAAAAATCAGCAGATAGAAAAGTGAAATCCGATTTCAAAGGGAAATCTGATTTCAAAGCGAAATCCGAGTTCGAAGAACGCGTCGTTCACATTAACCGCAATTCAAAAGTGGTCAAAGGTGGACGCCGTTTCAGCTTCGGAGCGCTGGTTATCGTCGGCGATGGATCCGGAAAAGTCGGTTACGGTCTCGGCAAAGCCAACGAAGTGGCCGACGCGATTCGTAAAGGCGGCGACAACGCCAAACGCGCCATGACACCGATTGTAATGAAAGGCACCACCATCCCGCATGAAGCACGCGGCGAATTCGGCGGCGCGCAGGTTCTTCTGCGTCCGGCGTCTGAAGGTACCGGTGTAATTGCCGGCGGCTCCTGCCGTGCAGTACTCGAGCTGGCCGGGGTGCGCGATGTGCTTGCCAAGTCGCTTGGCAGCAGCAACCGATTGAACGTAACTAAAGCCACCATGGCCGCTCTGGCCTCCTTGCGTTCGCGCGAAGAAGTGATGGCCGCCCGCGGAAAATAAATTAAGAGGTTTTTAAAATGGAACTGCATACTTTACAGCCTGCTAAAGGCTCGACTCATCGAAAAATGCGCGTAGGTCGCGGCCGGGCTTCCGGTAAAGGGAAGACCTCCGGACGCGGTCACAAAGGGGCTTACGCCCGTTCAGGCCACAAGCATAAGCCGCTCTTTGAAGGGGGCCAGATGCCCATGGCCCGCCGCATTCCGAAACGCGGATTTAAGAACGTCAACCGCAAAGTATTTGCGCCGGTCAACGTCGCGATGCTTGAAGCGTTCGAAGCCGGCACGGAAGTCACGGTCGATTTGCTCCGCCAGACCGGAATGGTCAAAGGCAATTGGGACGGCATCAAAGTTCTTGGCCACGGCGAAATCTCCAAAAAGATTTCTGTCCAAGCCAACGCCTTCAGCGCTACCGCCAAAGAGAAGATCGAAGCTGCCGGTGGCAGCTGTGAAACAGTCTGACCCGAAAAATCCCAGAGGGGTAAACGATGCTTTCCGCCTTCGTCAACAGCTTTAAGATTCAGGAATTACGCCAGCGGATACTTTTCACCTTGGGCGTAATCTTTTTGTGCCGCCTGCTGTCTAACATCCCGATTGCGGGTGTGGACTTCGGCATGATCACCAACTATATCAAGTCCTCTGCCAATTCCGGCACGGGCTTCCTTGATATGTTCAACCTCTTCAGCGGCGGTGCGGTTCAGAACTGTGCCATCGGTGCATTGGGGATCATGCCCTACATCAGCGCGTCCATTATCATTCAGCTGATGACGGCGGTGGTGCCTGCGCTCGAAAAACTGGCTCGCGAAGGCGAGTCCGGGCGTGCCAAAATCACCCAGTACACCCGCTACCTCACGGTGGCGCTCTGTGCCTTTCAGGGCTTCCTGATTGCCCGAGCACTCGAAAGCGGACAGCTCTACTTCCCGGCCGAAGTCGTTCAGATTCCCGGCCTCGGCTTTGAACTGCTCACCGCCATGACGCTGGTCACCGGCACATTGCTGATGATGTGGCTCGGCGAGCAGATGACCGAACGCGGGATCGGCAACGGGATCTCCATGATCATCACCGTCAACATCGTCAGCCGCATGCCGTCTGCCGTCGGGGCAATGATCAGCATGTTTAAGCCGGTCGACGGGGTCGTTCGCCACTCTCCGTTCATGGCGGCCGCCATGCTCATCATGGTGCTGGCCGTCATTGCACTGGTCGTTGCGGTCACGCAGGCTCAGCAGAAAATTCCGGTTCAGTACGCCAAGCGCGTTATCGGCCAGAAAGTCTATGGCGGACAGCACACCTTTATGCCGCTGCGCGTCAACTACGCCGGTGTCATGCCCATCATTTTTGCTCAGGCCATCCTCATGTTCCCCTCCAAGCTGTTCAACATGCTTCCGTGGGCCGGTGCCAAACAGATCGGTGCCGCACTCAGCTATGGAACCAACCTCTACATGGCCTGTTTCGGCCTCATGATCCTCTTCTTCTCCTACTTCTGGGTCGCCACGCAATTTAACCCGGTTCAGATCGCCGACGACCTCAAAAAAGGCGGGGGCTACATCCCCGGCATTCGTCCGGGCACACCCACCGCTGAATTTCTCGATCGCACCATGACCCGCATCACGCTCGCTGGAGCGGTTTTCCTGACCCTGATTGCCATCCTGCCCACCATCATGGGCAAACAGTTCGGAATTCCCTACATGGTGGCCTCCTTCTTCGGTGGAACCAGTCTGCTCATTATCGTCGGCGTCATGCTCGACACCATGCGTCAGATTGAGTCGCACCTGCTCATGCGCCACTACGACGGATTCTTGAAAAAAGGAAAACTCAAGTCCGGGAGAAGATAGGCATGGAAGCGATCATCCTCCTCGGTGGACCGGGAGCAGGCAAAGGAACGCTGGCTGAAGTTCTCAAAAAGCAGACCGATTATCTCCACGTCTCCACCGGCGACATGCTGCGGGCCGCCACTCAGGCCGGAACATCTGTCGGGACGGAAGCCAAAAGCTACATGGACTCCGGGCAGCTGGTTCCGGACGCCGTCATCCTGCGCATCATCGAAGAGCGCATCTCTGAAGAAAATTCAAACTCTCATTTCATGTTCGACGGCTTTCCGCGCACCATCGAACAGGCCGAAGGGCTCGACCGGTTTTTCAAAAAACAGGGCGGAGCCATCAACCACGTATTCAATCTGGTCGTAGACCGCGAAGCGTTGCTGGCGCGCCTGACCGGCCGCCGCGTCTGCAGAAGTTGCGGTGCGGTCTATCACATGGCCAACAAGCCGCCGAAAAAATCCGGCATCTGCGATATCGATGGCGGCGAGCTCTACCAGCGCGCCGACGACAGCGAAGCAACCATTTTAAACCGCCTTGAAGTCTATAAAAAACAGACGGCGCCGCTCATCGCGTTCTATCAGCAGAAAGGCCTGCTTCGCGAAATTAACGCCGGGGGAAGCCCTGCGGAAACCCAGACGCTCGTCCTCAACGTCCTCAACGCGTAAGGCCTTCCCATGATTGTCATCAAAACGCCCTCCGAACTCGACGCCATGCGTCGGGTCAACCGCATTACCGCCCGCATCCGCGACGAACTCGCCGCACTCGTTCGCCCCGGCATCACCACGCTCGACCTCGGCAACGCCGCCGGCGAACTCATCCGCAAAGCGGGCGGCGTCAGCGCCTTCTACGGCTATCACGGCTTTGCCGGCCAGATCTGCGTCTCCGTCAACGACGAAGTCGTCCACGGCATTCCCGGCCCGCGCGTCATCCAGAACGGCGACATCGTCAGCATCGACACCGGTGTTTGTTACGAAGGATTTATCGGCGACACCGCCATCACCGTCGCCGCCGGCGAAATCAGCGACGAAAACAAGCGTCTGCTCGAAGTCACCAAAGCCTCGCTTGCCGCCGGTGTTGCCAAAGCCGTCGTCGGCAACCGGCTCGGCGACATCTCGCACGCCATCCAAACCGTCGTTGAAGCAGCAGGATTTTCCATCGTCCGCGAATTTGTCGGACACGGCATCGGCCGCGACCTGCACGAAGACCCGCAGATTCCAAACTTTGGAAAACCCGGCCGCGGACCCGTCCTCAAAGCCGGCATGACACTCGCCATCGAACCCATGGTCAACATTGGCGGAGCGAAAGTCGAAATTCTCGAAGACAAATGGACCGTCGTCACCAAAGACGGAAGCTGTTCCGCGCACTTCGAACACACCGTCGCCGTCGGCCTCAAACCCGAAATCCTCACGCTCCCCTGATTTTTCTTCGGCTCATCGAGCCGACTTTACATCACGCAGCGAAGGGTATGTTGGTTCTACGAACCCGTCTTTTTTCCAAACCTTGGAAAAAGTTGAGGCGCCAAGTCTCGTCGGTTTCATTCGACGAAGTGAAGCGGCAATCCTTGGAAACCTTTGTCTACCAGCTGTAGTGCACCGTGTAGGTGATGACCTTTTCTTCGCCGGGCTGGAGCGTTACGCGGAATTCCATGGTGTCGGAACTGGTCTTATTCTGAAGATCGGAGCTGGCGGAAATGTTCCAGGTGAGGGCGCGGTAGAGGTGCTCAACCACGCGGATTTCAGCGGCATCTTTTTCTTTGCGGTTGCGCACCTTGATCTCGAAAGATTCGTCGATCCAGTTTTTCGAGGTGTCGATCTGGTAGTCGGTGCGGGTGCGTTCGCCGACGAGGTCGAAGGCGTTGCCGGTAAAGAGGCGGACGGTTTCATCCTTCGGAGTGTGGTCGATCAGGTTCTCGCCGGTGAATTCGAGCTGTCCGTCGGTATCGCGGCGGTAGAAGCGCGCCCGGCCTTTGGGCAGGGGAATGCCGAGGCCGTTTTCCTTGGTGTTTTTGAATTCGCGCATAACCCACACCTTCGGATTGCATTGGGTTCCATAGTCGCGTTCCTGACGAATGTTAGCCCAGTTCCAGCCTCGGTAGCGGTTTGGATCGATCTGTAGTCCGTCATAGATGTAGACCGTTTGGCTTTCCACGTTCGCCGCGCGCAAAAATTCGACCTGCTTGGTTTCGCGGTCGCGCAGGGTGGTGGTGCGTCCCAGCGCGTAGAGGTGGTATTCGTCGAAGGCCTTTTCCGATACGGCAGGCTCTTCGCGATCTGCATAGCTGCTGGCGGCTTTCATTAACCTGCGTGGACTATTGCCGTTGGGTTTAATTTTTTCGACATCGCCCGCCATGAGTTTGATCTTGGCGTTTTCGAATGTGCGGCCGCTCTGGTTATTCATCGTCACCCAGCCGATCACGTCGACGGTGTCGCCTTTTTCGGGAGCAACGATGTTGTAGTCGGCCTCCCAGCTCATTCCGCCGGAGACATAGCAGAGTTCGGCATCTGTCTTCCCTTCGCGGTCGCTATGCAAAAGCCAGTTAAAGGTGGGCTTGAGAATCGAGTCGTTTCCAAGGGTTGGAAAAATCGGCTGCCCCGGCAGGCTGAAGCGCAATTGACCGTCCACCTCGATGATGGGTTCTTCTTGAGGAATGGGATCTGGATATCGAGAGACGGCATGTCCGCCACGGATGATCTTTCCTTTAATGAGATTGGTTTCGGAAAGAAAATCAATCTCCCTTCCTTGAAAGTAGTTTAGCAACAGGTTTTGCGAGATGGGGTCGGCGCGGTAGTTCTGTTCGAGAATGCGCAGGGTGTTCTTTTGGGAAAGGGAGCGAAGGATCACGGAGTCGGGTTCGGCGTGCGCTGTGATTTCCGAGAAGGCAACCTGAGTTTCTCCTTTGTTGAGTTTCAGCTCAATCTGTTCGCGCACCACGGCGAAGTTCTGATTGTAGAGCGTGAGCGCGGTGTTTTGCGCGTGGCTGGCGGCGGCGGACAGGCAGACGAGTGTGATAATCCTTTTCATGGTATTCTCCCGGTTCGGTTTGAATGTGTACGTTAAGATTAAAAAGAATGTGAACAAGAGTATTTCCAAACATTGGAAGCCGGTGAAGTCTGATTCCAATGTTTGGAAGCTCTTTATTCAGGAATCGGAACCAGCAGTTTGGTTCCCTGTTTGATCTGCCGGGTATCTGTGATTTTGTTCAGGCGAATGATTTCTGCTTCGGTGCATCCGTACTGCCGGGCTATGTCCCAGATCGTTTCGCCGGGATAGACGATGTGTTCATACACCGGAACGTCCGGTTCTTGCGCAGGGGTCGGCGTCAGAAGCGTGCCGGCCTTGCGGACGAGGTCGATGAATTCGCGACGGTAGCCGAACTCATCGTTTCCTTGTGAGCGGGCGGCCCATTCGAGTACCTGCTCGCAGGTGAGGGTGCCTTTGTAGTCCGAGTCGCGCAGCAGCATGCCGAACCCCGCCACGGCGGTTGCGAAGCGGAAGTCGGGACTGGTTTCACTGAATGAACGGGCGGTGTCCATCAGCGGGAATTCCAACTTGGCGCTGATATCTCCGTCCGGTTCTTTGTACCGCAGCTTAACGGTCAGCAATTCGCCGGAGTTTCCGGCGAGCGCATCGCTCGCGGTGGGTTGATATTTCAGATCATCAATGTCCGGCGTGTTGTTGACCGGCTGACCCGCCGGAATAATTTCATAAAGCGCGGTGACGGTGTGACCCGCACCGATTTCGCCGGCGTCTTTTTTGTCGTCGTTGAAATCTTCGGTGGCCAGCATGCGGTTTTCATAACCGATCAGCCGGTAGCCCGCGACGCGCGCCGGATTGAATTCAACCTGAATTTTCACGTCTTTGGCGATGGTCACCAGCGTGCCGCTCATCTGATCGACCAGCACTTTGCGGGCTTCGTTGAAGGTATCGATATAGGCATAGTTTCCGTTGCCGCGGTCGGCCAGCTGTTCCATGGTGGAATCCTTGGTGTTGCCGGTTCCGAAACCGAGTACGCTCAGGAAGATGCCGCTCTTGGCTTTTTCTTCAATCAGACGGTTCAGGTCGCCGCCCTGCGTGACGCCGATGTTGAAATCGCCGTCGGTGCAGAGGATGACCCGGTTAACCCCATCTTTATTGAAGTTTTCCAGCGCGGTGCTGTAGGCCAGTTGAATGCCCTGACCACCGTTGGTTCCGCCGCCTGCTTTCAGTCGCTTGAGGGCTGCAATGATCGTGCGGCTGTTGGCGCCGGAGGTCGGCGGCAAAACGAGGCCGGATGATCCAGCATAGACGACGATGGCTACATGATCACGTTTGTCCAGCTGCTGAGCAAGCATCGTCATGGCACGTTGTACCAGCGGCAGCTTATTTTCCTGATTCATGGAGCCGGAGACATCCAGCAGGAAAACCAGATTCAGCGGCGGGCGGGCGGCCTGTTCGATCACGCGGCCTTTCAGTCCGATCCGCACCAGCTTGTGTTCTTCGTTCCACGGACATCTGGAAAGTTCCATATGGGTTGCGAACGGCACGTTGCCGCGCGGTGGGGCGTAGTTATAGTCGAAGTAGTTGATCATCTCTTCAATGCGCACTGCGTCTTTTGGCGGCAGACGGCCTTCATTGAGGAAGCGGCGCACGTTGGCGTACGACGCCGTATCCACATCAATCGAGAAGGTGGAGAGCGGCTGGTCAGCCACGCGCAGGAATTTATTTTCCTGAATCTCCGCATAGTCCTCAATGCTCGGGCCCCACTGATTTGCAACGAGCCCCTCGGCATCGCCGAGCATCACTCCAGAACCGACGTTTTCTGCGACGAATCCTTGGGCTATTCCTGCGGACCCAAACACTTCTATTTCAGGCAGACTCTGTTGTGTTCTGGAAATGATTCTCTGCGTCGAGCCAGCCACAGCATTTTTTTTCATCTTCACCCGGGGCTTCTGGAGATCCGTTTTTTGTCTCGAGAAGACGGGGCTCGGTGGGCAGAAGGCGACTTCTCTTTTCTCAACTGTGGAAAAAATGACGATGCTTCCGGAAAGCATCAGCAGAATTCCGCCGATCGATGCGGCAACGGCTATCGGAATCCAGGGTTTACGCGGGAAGGGGATGATCTTTTCTTTCCGGTTTTTGCGCGCGGCCTGGCGGATGGTTTCGTGCTGTTCTTCGGTCAGAACCATTTGGGCTTCGGCGGCGTAGTGATCTTTGATTTTTCCGGCCAATTTGCGGATTTCTTCAACCGCTTGGCGGGCTTCCGGGTTGGTTTCGAGTTCTTTTTCAAACGCGGTGCGTTCAGCTTCGGGCAGTTCGCCCAGAGCGTAGGCGGTCAGTTTTGGATCATTTCTTTCAAATTTCATGGCAAATCTCCTTACAGGTTAATCATCTGTTCGCGCAGGGTTTTAATGCCGGTATGCAGCAGAAAGCCCACATTGCTTTCGCTGAGTTGCGTGCAGTGGGCGATTTCGCGGTAGCTCAGGTTTTGCTGAAATTTCAGCCGGATGACTTCCCGCTGATTTTTCGGAAGTTTGGAGAGAAATCGGGGGAGCAGGCGGCTGAGATCGCCTTGCGCGGCCTGTTCGTCCGGGGATTTTTCTTCAGAAGCGATCGAGGCTTCCTGCGGCTCGCTCATCGACTGAACGGGATTTTCTTTGCGCAGAATATCGAGTGACCGGTTGCGACAGACCCGAAACAGCCAAGGCGCTTCGCGGTCTTTCAGCTTTTCCGGTTTTTGACCGCAGAGACGCAGGAACGTATCCTGTACGGCGTCGCGCGCCCATTCCAGATTTCGCAGCAGGCTGAACGCGTAGCTGCATAGAGGGCGTTCGTAGCGCCTGACCAGCGAGGTGATCCACGTCTCTTTGTCCATAACTTCCTTTCGGGTTGTTTCCCTGACCTGCGTCGGCAGGTTTCACAGAGGTTAACGGGCGAGACGGAGAGTCCTTAGAAAATAAATGAAAAAAGTTTATCGCAATGCAAATCTTCGGTGCGGCTTCTGAAAATCCGTTTCCTCACACCTGCGCAAGTGCGGGGAAATTCCAAGGATTGGAAAAAAATCTATAAACCGGCCGCGCCGGTTCCAATGTATGAAACTGTAGCCGCGTCCCGCGGGCGCGGTTTTCCAATGGCGCATTTTGCGCCACAAGTGTTTGGAACTTTTGACCCCTGACGCCTGCTTCCTGACCCCGGTTTTTCCAAACCTTGGAAAAACTATTCAGCCGGTTTTTCGAAGAGGGAGAGGTTGCCTTTGAGCTTGTCTTCGAATTCGGCCTTGCGGCGCTCGTCGAGCGGATTTTCTTTTCCGGCGAGCAGGGCGTTGATGGCGGCAATTTCGTCGCTGGAGAATTTCGCGCCGCGCAGGATGTGCCGTTCGAAGGATTCGTAGACCAGCGGACAGGTCGCTTTGACGATCTGCGCAATGGCGCGGGCGTATTCCTGAATTTCCCACTGGGCGTGGCTGTCCATGCGCAGCTTCAAAAAGTGCAGCATGTTTTTGAGATCCATCTGCCAGTACCACTCGGTGTACATGGAGAGCGGCAGGTTGATGCGCGCGAGTTCGCGGGCGATGCCGTCATTTAAAATTTCGCTGTAGTTGGCGTAGCTGGCGGACTGATCCTGTTTGAGCAGTTCGAGCACTTTATCCTGCAGCTCGACCGGGACGGCTTCTTTGTCGCGACCCTGTTTGTTGTCGACGCTTTGCAGGCTGATCTGTTCGCGCGGCGGCAGGTAGAATTCGTCTTTCATGACGCTGTAGCGGCCGGAAATTTCGTTGAGGCGCGCGGTGCGGTGGCGGATCCACTGGCGGGCGACGAAGATCGGCATTTTGCAGTGGAATTCAAAGATGACGTGTTCGAAGGGGGAGGTGTGTTCGTGGCGCAGGAGGTAGTCGATCAGCCCGGCATCCTGACGGATGGTTTTTGTGCCTTCGCCGTAGGAGACGCGCGCGGTCTGCACGATGCGTGCGTCGCCGCCCATGTAGTCGACGAGACGGACGAAGCCGTGGTCGAGAACTTTGATTTCCTGATCAAGCAGTTTTTCAGCTTCCGGAACGATGATGTGCGCCATGAATAACCTCCGTGGAATATTGGAAGGCTGGATGATGGAGTATTGGGAATGGTGATTCAAATCATTTGGAATATAAGGTTGATATTCCGAAGCTAAGGCGCATCATAAGCGCATCACATTAACAAAAAGTTGTTCATAACGGTGATGCACTATGGGTACATTTGAAGGCACAGGGATAAAAAATCTGAAGCTGCGCGGCGGGATCTACTACTGGCGGCAGAAGATCGGCGGCGTTCAGTATTCTGAGTCGCTTCAGACCGGTGAACGCGCCGAAGCGCTTCGGCGGATGGATGAAAAGGTGAAGGCCGCGAAGAGCGGAGAAATTTTAAAGGAAAAACCCATGACCAAGATCAAAGATATCAGCGAAGAGTCGGTGAATTTCTGGCCGCAACTTAAAGTGCTCGACTGCACCATCCGTGACGGCGGGCTGATGAATAACCATCAGTTCAGCGACGAATTTGTGCATGGCATACACAAGGCGCTGGTCGCCGGTGGCGTGGACTACATGGAAATCGGCTATAAGGCCGATAAAAAACTTTTCAGTCCCAGTGAGTATGGTGCATGGAAGTCCTGCACAGAAGATTCATTGAACGGCTTTTTCGGCGATGAAGATCCCGGAG
>JAQUXG010000199.1 GCA_028692515.1 Kiritimatiellales bacterium
CGCGCTCTACCGCCGCTTTTTCGGCTCGAAGGAACGCCCCGGCAAACACAAGGAGCTGCTCGGCGTTGAGAATATCGACAAGGTGATTGTGATCGACCAGTCGCCGATCGGCCGCACGCCGCGCAGTAATCCGGTGACCTATACCGGTGCGTTTTCGATTATCCGCGATCTGTTCGCGCAGTTGCCCGCCTCGAAGGTGCGCGGCTACGCGCCGGGGCGCTTCAGTTTTAATGTCAAAGGCGGACGATGCGAGCACTGTCAGGGCGACGGGCTGCTGAAGATCGAAATGCACTTCCTGCCGGATGTATACGTCACCTGTCCGCAGTGCGCCGGGAAACGCTATAACCGCGAAACGCTGGAAGTGCACTATAGCGGCAAAAACATCGCCGAAGTGCTGGCGATGACGATCAACGAGGCGTGCGACTTCTTCGCCTCCATTCCCGGCATTGAGCGCAAGCTGCGCACATTGCGCGAAGTCGGTCTCGGCTATCTCTGCCTCGGACAGTCCGCCACCACGCTCTCCGGCGGCGAAGCCCAGCGCATTAAACTTTCCGCCGAGCTGAGCAAAAAGGCGACCGGTAAGACTCTCTACATTCTCGATGAGCCGACCACCGGCCTGCACTTCGCCGATGTTCACAAACTGATTGAGGTACTCGAAACGCTGCGCGACGGCGGTAATACGGTTTTAGTGATTGAGCATAACCTCGACGTGATCAAGCGCGCCGATTGGCTAATTGATCTTGGCCCCGAAGGCGGCGAGCGCGGCGGGAGAATCGTTGTGGCCGGAACCCCGGAAAAGGTCGCTAAAACATCCGCGTCTTATACCGGCAACTATCTGGCAGAACTGCTGTCCGATTAATTATCGTCGTTCTCAAAGTGTGGTGCCAGTTTGATTCCCACAGGGAAAGGAGTTGTTGTGCGGCCGGTCAACTCCTCATACGTCTTTACCGTTTTATACTTGCCATCGAACGGCACAAATTTTTCCCCGTCCATCAACCCAAACTCAGCGGCATAGCCGGTGACTTTCAGTCGGCCCATGTCGCCATACGGTATTTTCAGCTCCCAATACCCCTCGCCGAGATATGTTTCAGAAAGGATCCCGATCTTTTTTGACAACGCCGCAAGCAGATAGGTTTTCTTCTCTCTATCGGTCAGCTCAATAGCTACACGAAATAAAACCTCGTTAAGGCCCCTCTTCTCACTCGAAAACTCAACTTGAACAAGTAGGGATGTTCCGTCGGTGTCGTTTTCAACAGAATTACGCACCGCATCAATTGACACTAATTTTTTGGCATCTTTCAGCTGCTTTTCCGAAAGCTCTCCTTGGGAAATCAAACAACTCATGAAAAAAGAGATCAGTAGCATCGTGTATTTCATAATAAACCCCCAGTTGACAATTCTCTCCAAAAAGAAACTATACCGTTTTAGCAAATATCCCCGGCAGTTGCAGTCTTAATCCTATCTTTTTATGGGCACTTTTGTTTTGTTCTCTCAAGCATTGGCGAGGAAAGCGGCGGTTTTTTTGAAGCAGCGGAGCAGGCGATCCGTTTTAACCGGAAGCACGTCGATAAATTTATCGAGGATGCCGCGTTCGAGAACCAGCCGCTTCGAGGAGTCGTAGCTCAGGTCGTGCATCCAGCTGAGCTGGAGCACAAAGCGGTCGGCCATGCTTTTCATGGTGCGGTAGTCGATCGATTCGTCGCGCTCAAACTGGTCGAGCACCGCATCGCTGGGAGGGCCGTTGAAATCGATGTTCATGATGATTTCCGGATTCGCATGAATATCGCCGGACTGGATAGATTCCCAGCAGATGAAAAAGATGTCGAGCCGGTCGGCATCGCGAATGAGCCTCAGATGTTTTTCTTCGTGCGCAGTCAGGATGCGCGGCAAATCTTTTTTATTGTGGTACTGCACGGAGTGAAGAATCAGCGCGCGCGGTTCGGCGGCGATGCCGTCGAGCAGATTTTCTTTTTCCAATGTTTGGAAACCGAGGTCGCCGTGGCCGATGGTTGGGGCGTCGTTAAAGCTGCGGTACTGCTGAAACTGTGGAAAGCGGGCGATGTCATGGAAAAGGCCAACGGCTTCGGCAAGGCAGACTTCTTCGTTCGGCCAGCGCATGCCGTCGGCGATGGCGCGGGCGTCGGCCGCGACGCGGAGGGTGTGTTCGAGTTTGAGCTGGTGCATCGGCACGAGCGCGCCGTTCATACGATACCGATCCGTGTAGTCACGGAAGCGCTGCGTCAGGACCTCGAGTAATTCGGAGGTCATGGCTTAGTAGATGAACAGTGCGAGTGCGATCAGGCCGAGTCCGATCAGCGTTTTGATTCCTCCGCCAATGCGCACGGTGAGGTTGTTCGTTCCGACGAGACGCGGCATAAGCCGGCGAAACCACCACGGCTCCAGCAGAAAGGTCAGTCCGAGAAGGATCCAGAGGTAGGCGATAACAGTGATGACTAAACGCCAGTCCGAGGGATGCCAGCGGGCTGCTGCGAGAACCGGTCCGGCGGCCAGCAGGAAAAGTCCGCCGAGCGCGCGCGGGCTGAGCAGTTCATCGAGGTATTTCACGCAAAGATAGATCGCGACCGGAACGATCCAGAAGAGGTGAACCTTCCAGGCATCGAATATGCCGAGGTGCATCAGAGTCAGGTTGTACGCCGCCCAGATCAGATCGATGGCGGCCAGAATGCGGCCCGGCCAGGTGCTGCGGGGGAACCGCTCTGTGTCGGCAAGCACGCGGGCGGGCTTCAGCATCGAGATAACGCCGATCGCCAGAGCGAGCAGACCAATCAAAAATGAGACGATAGAAAGTTCAGACATTGTGCTTTCCTTCCGAAAGAGCTTGATAAAACAGCGTCATCAAATAGATTTTCTGTCACTTTTTCCAACAGAAACGGAAAATAAAGCAAACAAAGGAGCATTATCATGGGAAGCAAAATTTTTGATGTCGTAAAACCCGGCGTCGCAACCGGAGCCGATGTACAAGCCATCTTCAAGATCGCCAAGGAAAACCTGTTCGCCCTGCCAGCCGTTAACGTGGTCGGTTCGGACTCGATCAACGGCGTGATGGAAGCCGCAGCCGCAGTTAACTCACCGGTCATCATTCAGTTCTCCAACGGCGGCGCGCAGTTCAACGCCGGCAAAGCGCTGAAAATGGAAGGTCAGAAGGCACAGGTTCTCGGCGCTGTCGCCGGAGCCAAGCACATCCACGCTCTGGCAGAAGCCTACGGTGTGGTCGTTATCCTGCACACCGACCATGCGGCCAAGAAACTTCTTCCCTGGATCGACGGCCTGCTCGACGCCAGCGAAGCCAACTTTAAAGCCACCGGCAAACCGCTCTTCAGCTCGCACATGCTCGACCTCTCCGAAGAGCCGCTCGAAGAAAACGTGCAGACCTGCGCGAAATATCTCGAACGCATGAGCAAGATGGGCATGACGCTCGAAATCGAACTCGGTTGCACCGGCGGTGAAGAAGACGGCGTCGACAACACCGGCATGGACAGCTCCGCGCTCTACACCCAGCCGGAAGACGTGGCCTACGCTTACGAAACCCTGAGCAAGATCAGCCCGAACTTCACCATCGCCGCTTCGTTCGGCAACGTACACGGCGTGTACAAACCGGGTAACGTCAAGCTGACCCCGAAGATTCTGGACAACTCCCAGAAGTACATTCAGGAAAAATACAAAACGGCTGAAAAACCGGTCAACTTCGTATTCCACGGCGGTTCGGGTTCTTCGCCTGAAGAAATCAAAGAAGCCATCTCCTACGGCGTGATCAAAATGAACATCGACACCGACACGCAGTGGGCCACATGGGAAGGCATCCTGAAATTCTACAAAGCGAATGAAGGCTACCTGCAGGGCCAGCTCGGCAATCCGGACGGTGCCGACAAGCCGAACAAAAAACACTACGATCCGCGCGTCTGGCTGCGTAAAGGTCAGGAGTCACTGGTTGCCC
>JAQUXG010000200.1 GCA_028692515.1 Kiritimatiellales bacterium
AGATGGAGATTCTGGATTTCGTCGAAAACAGCAGTTTCAATCTGATTGAATCGCTGGCCGAAGGGATCGCCGCCATTTGCCTGAAAGACGCCAAAGTTCAGAGTGCAACCATCACGATCGATAAGCCTGGCGCCCTGCGCTTCTGCCGCAGCGTCGCGGTTGAAGTCACCAGAAAACGTAATGCGTGACGAGTAATACGTAATTAAGAGCCTAGCTTACTCATCTGTTTATTCGTTACGCATTACTCATTACGAATTACGCATCATTCCTGAAAAACGCCCATGGCGCGGAATTTGTCGTAACGGTCGTTCATGAGCTGTTCGGCAGACTGCGTTTTCAGCTCGACCAAATTGCGCAAGATAACTGCCTTGAGACTGTCCGCGGCGGCCTTGGGATCGGTATGTGCCCCGCCCTTGGGCTCAGGGATGATTTCGTCGGCCAGCTTGTTTTCGATCAGGTGTTGCGCCGTGATTTTGAGCGCTTCGGCCGATCGGTCGGCATAGGCACGGTCTTTGAAGAGAATCGCGGCGCAACCTTCGGGCGAAATCACAGAATAATACGAGTGCTCCAGAATCAGGATGCGGTTGCCGATACCGATGCCGAGTGCGCCGCCCGATCCGCCTTCACCGATAATGGCGACGATGATCGGTACGCGGATGTTGAACATTTCGCGCAGATTAACGGCGATGGCTTCGGCGATGTGGCGCTCTTCGGATTCGAGACCGGGGAAGGCTCCGGGGGTGTCGATCAAGGTGATGATCGGTACATTAAATTTGTCGGCCAGCTTCATCAGGCGCAGGGCTTTACGGTAGCCTTCGGGATAGGCGCAACCGAAATTGCATTCGAGGTTGCTCTTGGTGTCGCGACCCTTTTGCGAACCGATAAGCATAACCTTCTGCCCGTCGATTTTCGCGAAACCGCCGATGATGGCGCGGTCGTCCGCATGAATGCGGTCGCCGTGGATTTCGACAAAGTCGGTGGTCATGTTTTTGATGTAGTCCATGGTGTAGGGCCGCTCGGGATGGCGGGCGACCTGAACTTTCTGCCACGCGGTCAGATTGGTGTAGATCTGCGCACGGGTGGCCGCGATCTTTTCTTTCATCTGCTCCACTTCGTGCGAAACATCAATGTCCTGATTTTTGCTGAAGCTCTCGAGCTCATGCAGCTTTTTCTCAAGCTCAAGCACCGGTTTTTCAAAAGACAGTGTAAAAGGGGGCATAATAACTCCTCTGAATGAATGGACGGCTTCGTTTATTCGCTGATAACGACTTCTGTTCCACGAGGGATCAGCAGGAAAAGCTCTTCGACATCTTCGTTCAGCATGCGGACACAGCCGTTGCTGGTTTCGGCTCCAATGCTGTCACGCAAAGGGGTTCCGTGAATTCCAAAGCCGGTAATATCAGGCCGGGTCTCATCTTTAATAGACATCCAGCGGGTGCCGAGAACATTGCGCGGATCGCCAAACGGAATAATGCCTCCGCCCGGCGGCGTCCAATCGGGATTGGTCTGGTGCACCACCGTGGTGAAATGACCCGTCGGGGTTTTTCCGTTTATACCCAGCCCGACAATATAGCGCTTGAACAGCTTGCCGTTCATGGTCAAATCCAGCGTCCGCGTCGATTTATCCACCTGCACAACAAACGGCGCAGCGGGAAGAAGCAGACGGCGGCCGGGGTAAATCAGGTTGCCATCAATTTTATTCATCTTACGAATCAGGTCGACCGTGGTTTTGTTCAGGCGGGCAATTTTATCGAGTGAATCGCCGGGCTGAATGACATAGCTTTTCTTTTCGGATGTCGGCGTTTCGGAAAGAAACAGCTGCACATTAATCCGGCCCTGCACACGCGTTGCATTGCTCTTGAGGTTTTCGTCGGTCGCGGTGGAGATCACGTCGCCCAGCAGATCGCGCGCCTGTATCAGGTTGCCGGCGGCGGCCAGACTCTGGGCGCGGGTAAAAAGCTGCTGCGCCCGCGAGTCCGGCGCTGCGGCGGGGGCTGATGCAGACGGAGCCGCAGGCGTTGAAGCGACCGGAGCTTTCACCGGCTGTTCAGCCGGTTTAACCTCCGGTGCATTGGCCGAACGATTGTCCATCCATATCCAGAAACCGGTAATGGCGGCGGTTACCACCAACACGGCCAGCGCCGTCACAATCAGCCGGGTCGGCGGTTTGCGCTGCTGGTCATAGGGTCTAACAAAAATATCTGCCATTTTTCTCTTCCGGAACGGTGAAATTGAGGGGTGAAACTAATCCAAACCTCATCCTTTTGCAATCCCTTAAAAATACGCTATGATCTCCTCACAATGCGAACTGCCACACAAGCTGCTTACGGAAATCCGAACGGAATGACCTTCGGGGTGCAACTGCTGATCATCCTCAACGTCGCCACCTACATCATCGAATATTTCTTTCACTTTCCGCTGAGTTATTTCGGCGCCCTGCAAGCCAACTGGTGGACCACGTTCAGTGTCTGGCAACTGATTACCTATCAGTTTATTCATCAGGGCTTCTGGCATCTTTTCTCCAACATGCTCGGCCTCTACTTCCTCGGCCCGGACGTGGAACGAACCCTCGGCACCAACCGCTTCTTCTCCCTTTACTTCCTCAGCGGTATCCTCGGCGGACTCGGCTGGTCGCTTCTTTCACCCTACGGCTTCTGCGTCGGTGCCTCCGGTGCCATCTTCGGCGTACTCGGGGCCTACGCCGCGCTCTACCCGAAACGCGAACTTGTTCTTATTTTATTCCCGTTCATGCCCATCAAGGCCTGGGTGTTTGTTCTGCTGATCGGCGCGTATGAATTCATGCATACACTTGCCGTCGGCTCAGGCAGCCATGTTGCCAACGCCGCACATCTCGGTGGCGGCATCGCGGGCTACATCTACGCCACGATCACCGGCCGGCCTGACATTCTGCATAAGCTGAACCAAAAACTCGGGCCGAAAGAAAAACCGCCCGTCAACCGCGCCGAGATCGACCGCATTCTCGACAAAGCCGCGCAGCACGGCATGCACACGCTCACCAAAACCGAGCGCGACACGCTCAAACGCGCCGGCCGCCAGTAAAAGCTTTCTTTCCAACCATTGGAAAAATAGACTCCGGGCATGAAAGTGAAATTGCTGCTGGCTCTCGGTCTGCTGGCCGTTTTTCCAACCATTGGAAAAACCGCCGATGAAACTTCCAATGTTCGGAACCCGCTGGTCTATCAGATCCCGATCAAAGACCAGATTGAACCCGCCCTGCTCTACGTCGTCCGCCGCGGCGTCAAAGAAGCAGTAAAACAGCAAGCAAGTGCGATTGTCTTGTTTATGGACACAACTGGTGGACGCGTTGATTCAGCTCTCGCCATTATTGATGCGCTAAAGGATGCACATTTGCCTGTTTATACGTTTGTTGAAAATGAAGCCATCTCTGCGGGAGCTTTAATTGCTCTTTCCACGCCTAATATTTATATGAAACCAGGATCTGTAATCGGGGATATTACTCCGATCTCGCTCGGAATGACTGGCAGCATTCAGGAACTTCCGGAAGCTGAAAAAGAAAAAATGACATCCTACGTCGCTGCTCACGTGCGCTCTGCCGCAGAACAGGGCGGGTATGATCTGGATCTGGCAGAAGCCATGGTTCGGCGAAACATTGAATACAAGGTCGGAGAAACCGTTATCAGCACAAGCGGAACCGTCTTAACAATGACGAACTCAGAAGCCGAACAACTTGTTGGAACCCCTCTCAAGCATCTGTTATCAAAAGGAACGTTAAACAGTCTGGACGAACTGCTAAAAGAAATCGGGTTGGACGGCGCAGAAATCCGAACCTTGGAAATCACACCGGCCGAAAAAATCGCGCGCTTCATCGCCGCCTTCGCGCCGATCCTGCTGATGATCGGCCTCGGTGGAATTTACATCGAAATCAAAACGCCCGGCTTCGGCCTGCCGGGCATCACCGGCACCGCCGCACTGG
>JAQUXG010000201.1 GCA_028692515.1 Kiritimatiellales bacterium
GAAACCGGCAGATAGATTTCCGCGCAGATTTTAAGCTGCGTTCCGGTGAACTGATCGAAAGTGTGCGTGACCGCCCCTTCGATGGAGTTTTCGATCGGCACAACGCCATAATCGGCGGTTCCGCGTTCGACAGCGGTGAACACGTCCGTAATAGTGCCGACGGGATGATAGTCCACACTGGCGCCGAACTTGGCGTGCGCGGCCTGATGAGTAAAGGTGGCGGGCGGGCCGAGATAGGCAATTTTCAGATTGCTTTCGAGCGCCAGCGCGGCCGACATGATTTCGCGGTAAATGGCGCGCGCCGATTCTTCGGGAAGCGGGCCGTCGTTCAGCGCGGCAATCCGGTCAAAGACGGCTTTTTCGCGGGACGGAACATAAATCTCGCCGCCCTGCTCTTTTTTGGTTTTCCCGATTTCGAGCGCGACTTTGATGCGCTCGTTCAGGAGCTTCACCAGCTCCGTATCGAGACCGTCAATCTGCTTCCTCAGCTTCTCCAAACTCATCGCTATCCTCCGTTTCCGGTTCTTGCGCCCGCAGTTCTAACTCTTTTTCCATGGCAGGGAAAGTTTTTGTCCGTTCCGGTTTTTCCATCCGCTTCAGCTCTTCCATGCCGGGCATTTCATCGAGTGCCCGCAGGCCGAAGTGCTCGAGGAATCGCTGAGTGGTTCCAAAAAGCCACGGACGCCCCGGCAGGTCACTGCGGGCCACCACTTTGACCAGCTGCATTTCGACCAGATTACGTAACACCTGATCGACCGCGACACCGCGCACCGATTCAATCTCGGAGCGAAGAATCGGCTGGCGATATGCGACAATAGCGAGCGTTTCGAGCGCAGGTTTGGAAAGACGGGCGTTCTTGTCTTTGTCGAGTAGCGTGCGCACCCACGGGCCGCAGTTAATTTCGTTCTGCAGACGATAGCCGTGTGCCACTTCGGCGATGCACAGTCCGGAGCTGCTGTGCGTCAGTTCATGGGTCAGCTCACCTAATGCGGCAATAATTTCATCCTCTTTGATCCCGGCGAACTCCTCGTAGGGGCCGCCATAGGTTGACCCGGCATCGGCCAGCACCTTGCGAAGTTCTTTGGACGTTAGCGGTTTTTTAGCCGCGAACAGCAATGCGCCAAGGATCTGTTTCAGCTCCGGAAGCACTTCAATATTACTCATGCTAATTCTTCCTCCTGTAAAACCGATTCAGGCTCTCCACCCTCAACCTGCTCAATCACAATTTCCCCGAAATGATCATTCTGCCGCGCGGCAAGGCGGTTCATTTTCATCAGTTCCAGCACGGCCAGAAAAGTGCAGACGATCTCCTGCCGCGAACGCATGCCGCGGAACAGCCGTCCCAGCGTCAACGGCTTGCCGTTCTTTGTGCACTCCAGCAGATAATCCACTTTTTCACTGACGGTATATTGCTCAGCGAAAATTTCGTTCAGCTCCTCTTTTGGCGCACGGTCAAGCGCCTGATTGAGCGCACTGATCAGGTCGAAAATGCTGACATCCGACATACCGATTTCCGGCCGCGCACCGAGCTCGACGTGCTCCCCTTCGCGGGAAAAGACGTTTTCCTGAATCTCTTCGAGCTGTCCGAGAAATCCGGCGGCATCCTTGAATTTTTTATATTCAACCAGCTGGCGGACCAGATCCCAGCGCGGATCGTCCTCATCATCCTCTTCGACAGGGCCGCGGTCTTCATCCGGCAGCAGCAGACGGCTCTTGATCACCATCAGCGTCGCGGCCATCACAATGAAGTCGCCGGCAATCTCGAGGCTGAGAATTTTCATCAGGTCGAGATATTCCATGTGCTGGGTCGTGATCTTGCCGATCGGAATATCATAAATATCCACCTCATCCTTTTTGATGAGATAGAGAAGCAGATCGAGCGGTCCCTCAAAGACCTCGAGGTTCACTTTGTATTCTTCAGTCGATAACAAATCAGGCATGTACGGGTCTTTCATTCTATTCGGGTACAATCAATTGAAGTCCGTTGATTTTCGTAAAATGCCGGTCTCGGCTGATCAACGGAATTTTTTCAGCACAAGCCGCAGCGGCAATCCATACATCATTGGTCGGCAACGGGGTTCCGTTTTTCCGAAGAGCGGCCATCAGTACGGCGTAATACTCAGCCATATACGAAGACACGGGAAGAAGTTCCACGGACTGTTGAGACAAAAATTGATCCAGACGCCGACGATTTTCCGCCTCCCGGCATCCGAGAACAAAACCAAAAAGGAGCTCTCCAAGAACAGTCACCGGAACATAAATAAACTCAAATCCCCGCAGGAAATCTCTAACCGCCGGTTCTCCTCTGAACAGATCACTCAGAATATTAGTATCAACAACAGCGGATTTCATTCCCACATCTCCGGATCAATGACCCGCAGGCTGTTTACAGCCTCCGTGACTTTCCGATACTCTTCATCGTCCCATGTTCCGAAGATTGCGCTGAAATCGATGGGTTCTTTTTTCACCGGTTTTTTCTTCGTGCTGTACTCCTCTGCAACCGGTTCATTCACCGTGCTGTCGTCAATCGCCGTTAATTTGGCAATTTTCTTCCCGGCCCGCTCAATGATGACTTCCTCATGTTTAATGGAAACCAGATTGAGGAGTTCCCCCAGATTCTGCCGCGCTTTAACTGCTGTTACGGTAATACTCACAACGCACCTCCAATCGGCATGATCATATCAATCAGTATGATCATGTCAATCACTCCAGCCCGACGGCCATGCGGGCGGCTTGAAGGGTTTTGCGGGCTTCGGCGCGAGCCTTTTCAGCACCCTGCCGGAGAACGTCATTGACGAAATCGGGGTCTTTTTCGAGCGCGGCGCGCTTCTCGCGCAGCGGTGCAAAGTGCTCGTTGATTTTGGCGAGCAGCTCTTTTTTGGCGGTACCGTATCCGAAGCCGCCCGCACGGTAACGCACGGCCAGATCAGCAGTTTCGGCGTCTGTGGCGAATAGTTTATAGAGCGCAAAGGCGTTGCAGGTATCCGGATTTTTCGGCTCTTCGAGCGGGGTACTGTCGGTGACGATCTGCATCACCCGTTTTTTGAGCGCGCCGGGCTCGCCGAAAATCTCGAGCGTGTTCCCGTAGGACTTCGACATCTTCTGTCCGTCGATGCCCGGCACCACGGCAACCGAGTCGCGGATAGACGGCTCGGGAATGGTGAACACCTCGCCGAACAGGTTGTTGAACTTGCCGGCAATGTCACGAGTCACCTCGACATGCTGTTTCTGGTCGCGCCCGACCGGCACCACCGTGGACTGCACCGCCAGAATATCGGCAGCCATCAGTACCGGATAAGCGAACAGCGCGTGGCTGGCAGCGAACCCTTTGGCGGTTTTGTCTTTATAGGAATGACAGCGCTCCAGCAGCCCCATCGGCGTAACGATCGAAAGAAGCCACGCAAGCTCCTGCACTTCCGGCACATCGCTCTGGCGGTAGAAAGCTGTCTTGGACGGATCGAGCCCCGCAGCCAGAAAATCAAGCGCCACGTCGCGGATCATCTGCCGCAGCGCGGCGGCATCGTGAACCGTCGTCAGCGCATGGTAGTCGGCGATAAACAGAAACGCCTCGCCCTGCTCCTGCAGTTCGATCGCGGGCTTCATCATCCCGAAATAGTTCCCGATATGCAGTTTGCCCGAAGGCTGAATGCCCGAAAGTATTCTCATTAAACCAACTCCTGCTTTAACCGCGAATGGACGCGAATCCACGCGGATTTAAATCTGAGGGGGAGAATCTAGCCGCAACCGCCGCCGCTTTCAAGCTATGGCGGTCAAGAAAGGCGCCTGAAAGCGAAGCGATAAATAATTTGCGAATGCAAATAATGACCGTAGGGAATGGTTCAAAAACACAAAAAAGAACCAGATTCACGACCTTGAGGAACAGGATTCCAAAGCTTGGAATATTTTTAACCGCGAATGG
>JAQUXG010000004.1:0-8238 GCA_028692515.1 Kiritimatiellales bacterium
GTCTCGCCGCGCTCAAGCCCGACGAGCGCGAACCCTATTTTGAAGACCGGCTCAAGCAGGCGCTGGGCGCCGTGCGGCTCACCCGCCTTGAAATCCAGCCGGAAGATGTACGCAACACCACCCGGCCGCTTTCCGTCACTTTAGATTTTGAAATTGAAAACGCGCTGGCATCCGGACCGGACGAAGCAGTATTACAAGTACCGACGCTCATCAACCAGTTTGGGCTTTTCGGACGAGTGATCGGCGGCGGAATCGGTCTCGACAAACGCCGCTATCCGCTGCAAACCGAAATCACCTGCGGAGTCAAAGAAACCGTCCGTCTCGATCTCAGCCATAGCGGAATGCGTCCTGCCGTTTTACCAACGTATGAAACCATCGACACGCCGGAACTGTATATCAACCGTTCCGTTGACAGGACAAACGACCTGCTCGTCAGCCATGCGGACATTTTGCTGCGCACCGTCGAGTTCAGTCCCGAACAGTATCTGATCCTTAAACAAAACCTGAAAGCCTCCGAACGCAACGCCCGCAAACGGGTGATTCTGGAACGCGCCGGTTTCCCTTCTGATGCCGATCTGGCCACGCTCAGCGAAACGGTTCAATACACTCTGTTCGATCCGCACAACTGGAAAGAGGAACGTACCGTCCGGCAAAAGGTTCTCACCTACGCCGGAAAAAAACAGCTGTCCGATCTGAAGTTCACCTATAACCCGTCCATGCAGGGCATTGCACTGGCCAGTGCCACTGTCACCGCGCCGGATGGAACCGTAAAATACGTTGATCCGAAAAACGAGATCAACATCATGGATGCCCCGTGGACCGGCGACGCCCCGCGCTATCCGGCGGAAAAAACGATGGTCGTCAGTCTGCCCGGCGTTGAAGTCGGCAGCATCATTGAATACCGGATCGGCCGTATTTACCGCGACATGCCTTTTTTCTCCACTGCTGAATATTTTTCAGATCTCAATCCGCTGGTGAGCAAAACGGTTCAGATTGAAGTACCGTATAAACTGGATCTGAAAATCAGCGGCATCGACCCGCGTGCCGTGCGACGGATCACCCGATCCGGCAATGGAACGGTCATTTACGAATGGTCGGCGAAAAACCGAGACATGATCAAAAAAGAAGAACACCTGCCGCCGGGCTGGACATTCCAACCGACTCTACTGCTCTCCTGCGGCGATATTTCCGATTATGCATCGCAGATTGAAAACGTTCTGCTACGCGCCGCGAACCAGAACAAGGCGGCCAAAGCGAAAGCCCGCGAACTGACCAACGGCGTGAAAAGCCGCACGGCGAAAATCACCGTCCTGCGTAACTTTGTGGACCGTACCGTTCGCGACGCCGGCCCCGGCCTTGCCGCACTGCCCCTCTCTGCGGTCACGTCCGCCGATCAGGTGCTAACCGAAAGCTACGGCAACACCACCGACCGCGCCGTACTGCTCTACGCCCTGCTCGACGCCGCCGGACTGAAACCGCAGTTCATTCTCTCGTCCAACCTGCCGCGTGTCGAAGGGGTCAACCTGCCGGTCATCAATATTCTGCAGCGTGCCGCCTTCGGCACGCTACTCGTCGCTGTGACCGGCGATAAAAAAGAAACCGTTTATCTGGGTGACAGCGGACAATACGCGGAACCCGGCACACTGGCGCACAGCGGACAACCCGCCATCAACCTGAAAGCGGGTAAGCTCGAAAGTCCGCAGACAGCCCTCACAAACGGCATCGACACCTCTTTTGAGTTCAAGCTCTCCGAGACCGGCGATGTTGCTCTAACGGAAAGAGCAGAGTTTTCCGGAACTTCATTCGAACATTTTCATGAACTGTTCGCTCAATTCACCCCCGAAGACCGGCGCAGAGAGCATCAACAACTGCTCTCCGCGATTTCACAATCGGCTGAAGCGGTCGGCGAACTCCAAACCTCATTTACCTATCCGGGAAATATGCAGTTTTCCGCCAGCCTGCCCGCCTATGCCACGCGTGATGGCGACTGGATATATTTCAACCTGCCCGCAGGACTCGACAATCTGCTCAACCTGAAATCCAGCCGGCGCGAAAACCCCTTCTACATCGAGGAACAGGTACATCAGATTTTCTACTACAACATCACGCTGCCAAAAGGCTGGCTGACAACTCTTGCCCCCGAATCCTTCCACATGGAACTACCGGCAGGCGGCGGATTTGTGGACATCAAGGTCTCTGCAAAATCGGGACGGATTACCATCCGGCAGGAGGCGCAGCTCAATGCCGCCATCATCCCTCCGGAAGATTATGATAAACTGCTGGAGCTGAACAACCACCTGACCGCGCCATCCGCCCGCACCATCCTTCTGCGCAAAAAATGATGTCTCCCCCAACCCGCCATTTTCTCAACGTCGCAACAAAGAATCGTTAAACAATTCCGGGCATCGCCGTGCCTGCCTTTCATTCCATACCTCTAGAGGTGTGGAAGTTTTCTTTTTGCCAAGGGAATATTTTTCTTTCCAATTTTTACGCCCCAGTGTACTTCCATACCTCTAGAGGTATGGAAGTACAGGGAGAACATATGAATAAATTCCGTCCGACGTTGTGGAGAACCTGTAGAGTTATTGCAAATTCAACTCGCCTGAGCCTCCTTAATGAGCTTTTTAAAGCCGGAGAATTGCATGTTGCCGATCTCGCCCGACGAATCGGCACATCCGACCACAACGCCACGACTCAGCTGCGCGCATTGAATGCCCGCGGACTGATTCTGTCCCGTCGGCAAAAGATGCGGGTGATTTACCGGGCGGAAGCCAACCGTGAGGTGGATTCCGCGATAAAACTGCTGAAGGCGCTGAATGTCTCATTTCAACAGTCTCTGCCGAAGGGAACAGTTATCCGTATGGCAACAGCCTTCACGCATGAGCGCCGCATCGAAATAGTCCGGGCGCTGGATGGATCGAAAAAAACATTTTATGAGCTACGGGAAACAACCGGCATGTCCGCGCCGTCCCTTTCGCGCCACATCAGAAAACTGGAGACCCGCGGCTTTGTAATAAGAACAAGCGAAAGGTATTGTTTGGCGCGGCCAGAGAATTGTCCGGGCCGCAGCCTGCTGAAACTCGCCCTCGCCCGGTGATTTTTCCAATGCTTGGAAACCGGCGCGGCCGGATTCCAGATTTTCTTCCAATGGTATTGAAAACCCCAGCAAGGCCCGATGCAATCGGTTCCAATGTTTGGAAAAATCAGTAAGTCGTCATGCAATGGTTCAGTATTTATATTCGCTGCCGCCGATGAATTCGCGCAGGAGAGATTTTCCGGGAACGATGGAGTCATCTGTCCACTCATTGAGCGGGTCGAGCAGATCGAATACACGGCGCGCGCGAATGTAGGCGTCCTGCCGGTGCGGAAGGTTTTTAAACTGCTCCATCGCTGCGGGGAAATATTTAAACAGCTTGTTTTTCAGAATCGGAATCTCGTAAGGCATCGCACTGTTGACAAGAAAGTCGACCGTCGCGTTGTACGGGATGATGTGCTGCAGCTCGCTTTTGCGGACGTAATGCCAATGAGTGATGGTTTCTTCGGGCTTGTGGCTGCGGTGCCAGCTGTCACGGATCATGCGGCGCATCAGGCGGTGATCCGCCCAGCGCATGAATTCACCGGAGGTTCCGCGCAACTGCCCAAGCGTTTCGATGTAGAGACGGAATTTGTTTTTGTCGGCAACGCTACGGGTCATATCGGTGTAAAGGCCGTGCAGGCTGTCAATGAGCAGAATCTCGTTCGGTGCCAGTGAAAGTTCGTGAACGTTCAGAGTGCACCTGCCGGTGTGAAAGTCATAGTTCGGCGTACGAATGGTTTCGCCGGCGAGAAGCTGTCCGAGGTGCTGGTTGATCAGTTCGAGATCCAGCGCCTGGGGGGTTTCGTAGTCATAGTCGCCAAACTCATCTTTGGGGTGATCTTCGAGATTGAAAAAATAGTGGTCGATGTTGATGGCTTTGAGCGAATAGCCCTCTTTCTGAAGGGTTTCCATCATTTTGATGGTCGTCGTGGTTTTCCCGGACGAGGACGGCCCGGCGACGATGATGACGCGCACGTCACCGATGCGAGCGAGAACGTTTTCGCCGGCGGCGCGGCATTCGCCGAGGTAGCGTTTTTCGCAACTGGCAACCAGCTCCGGCATCTTTCCGGCGGTCATGATGCGATTGAGGCCTTCAACGGATTCGCAGCCGTGGTCGAGGTTCCAGCGGAGAACGTCGTAGATTTTTTTGTACGGGATGTTGTTGAAGGTGGACGATGCCATGTCGGCGCGCGATTCGCGGCGCTGGGCGCGGCGGTTGCGATAGGTGATGTAGGCGCGCGATGTGTTGATGTGCCCCTCTTCCAAAAGCACGGTTTCAACCAGATCCTGAACATCTTCAACCGTCGGAAGCTCTTTGCCGTACATCTGCGCCATCCGCGCTTCAACAATCACGGCCAGCCGCTCCGATTCATCGCGGTCCGTTCCGCCGATGGAGGACGCGGCTTTGAAAATGGCCGTGGCGATCCGGTCACGCGTATAAGGAACGCGCGTGCCGTTTCGCTTAATGATCTGTTCAATTCTCAATATTCAACACCCAATATTCAGGGCTTAACGTTCAACATTCAATGATCCTTATTTACTGAACATTGAATGTTGAATATTTTCTCTACCGGCCCTGTTCGAGGAAGCCTTCGAGCTTCCGGATACGGGTCGGGTGACGCATTTTACGCAACGCTTTGGCTTCAATCTGACGAATCCGCTCACGCGTTACGTTAAACTGGCGGCCGACTTCTTCGAGTGTGCGCGGATAGCCGTCGGCCAGACCGAAACGCAGCGTGAGCACTTCCTGCTCACGGGCGGTGAGTGTTTCGAGCACATCGCCGATTTTTTCGCGAAGGAGACTGAAGGCGGTCATTTCGGACGGATTTTCCGCCGACTTGTCTTCGATGAAGTCGCCGAAGCTGGTGTCGTCGCTGTCGCCGATCGGCGCCTGCAACGAAATCGGTTGCTGGGCGATTTTCAGGATGGCGCGCACGCGTTCGACGGGCAGTTCCATTTCGTCGGCCAGTTCTTCTGCAGTGGCTTCGCGACCGAATTCCTGCAACAACGTTTTCTGAACGCGCAACAGTTTGTTGATGGTTTCAATCATGTGCACCGGAATGCGGATGGTGCGGGCCTGGTCGGCGATGGAGCGAGTGATGGCCTGACGGATCCACCACGTGGCGTAGGTGCTGAATTTGTAGCCGCGGCGGTATTCAAATTTTTCAACCGCTTTCATCAGACCCATGTTGCCTTCCTGAATCAGGTCGAGGAAAGAGAGTCCGCGGTTGGTGTATTTTTTTGCAATACTGATTACCAGCCGCAGGTTGGCCTCGATCATTTCGGTCTTGGCCTGAAGCCCCTTGCGGAGCCAGGAGCGCAGCAGACGGTGGTGTTCAACAAACACTGCGGCTTCCATGTGAACCTTGTCCTCAAGTACACGCAACTGTTTGCGGGTCTCTTTGATTTTTTCATCGGCGGTTTTCGAGCGGCTTTTTTCGAGTTTTTCCAGCTCGATCAACAGGTCGGCTATTTCCTTATGATAGGGATCCACCTGAGGAACGATGTCTTCGATCGCTTTCTGCTTGAAGTGAAGCTGGCTGAAGTACTCGGCCAGACGCACCTGTGCGCCCTCGAACAGCTTATGACTCTTCTCGCGGTCGGCCTTACTCTTGCCATGAACTGATTCCTGAAAATATTTGCTGGCCAGCTCCTGATTGCGGTTAATGCCCTGTAGAACTTTCGGTAATACGCCGAAGTAGTCTTCGCGGCACTCGACGTGTTTATCGCTCACAATACGGTCGAAGCGCTGCTTGCCGGTTTCAATCTTCTCAATGACGCCCAGATAGGCCTCGGTCGCGCAACCGATGCGGTTGAACAGGCTGGTGGTATTGAGTTCCGCCTCTTCGATGCGTTTGGAGATTTCAACTTCCTGTTCGCGGGTCAGCAGCGGCACCTGTCCCATCTGCTTGAGGTACATGCGAACCGGGTCGTCGAGTACGTCGCTGCGGGCGCTCTGTTTGTCGCGCTCTTCTTTCTCCATGCGCGCTTTAAAATCTTCAACGTCGTCGGAGCGGATGATCTCCACCTCCATGCTCTTCAGCAGGGCAACGACCTTTTCGGCATCTTCCGGAACCACTAAATCCTCGGGAAGTGCCTCTTCGACATCTTCATGAGTCAGGAAGCCGTGCTCCTGAGCCAGAGCAATCAGTTCCTTAATCTTTTCGTTGCGTTCCTCACGAAGCATCACGGAGACCGGCGCATCGCCCGGGCCGGGTGCTTGCATCGCATCCAGATCAGAGCCCTCAGACATCTCCTCGTTCGGGATGGAGATCTTCGGCAGCTTTTTGGGCGGAGGCGTTTTCTTAGACTCCACAGGCATTTTTTTTTCGATGACCGGCGCGGGAGTTTTCTTAACCTTTTTCTCGACGGCGGCCTTTTTCACCGGAGT
This sequence comes from Kiritimatiellales bacterium, assembly GCA_028692515.1. GTDB lineage: Bacteria > Verrucomicrobiota > Kiritimatiellia > Kiritimatiellales > Tichowtungiaceae > Tichowtungia. The sequence goes on from JAQUXG010000004.1 coordinate 6,468, forward strand.
TTTTTTTGCAACGGTTTTCACCGGAGTTTTTTTCGCGGCGGCTTTTTTGGCGACAGGAGCCGGTTTCTTCTTCTCTGTTTTCTTTACTGCAACAGCTTTCTTCTTAACCATGTAAAACTCCGATTTAGGGACAGGACACAAAAATTCCATACTACGCGAAAAGCAAGCATTAATCAGCAAAGAGGCCGCTGCGTCAAGGTTTTACCTTCTTTAAAAATATCAGTTTTAAGTACAGTTTTGGAATGCATCCTGCTATTTTATAGATCGTTACAACAAAATGCCCCGCAATACAGGAGCCCAACGTGAACCGACTTGACGAACTGTTAAAACTCACCGTGGAACGCGGCGCCAGCGATCTGCACCTTTCCGCCAACTACTGCCCCTGCATCCGCGTTGACGGCGAAATGCAATTCTTGAGTGAGTTCCCCATCCTGACTCCCGTCGATAACGAAACCATGTTGCGGGCGATCATGCCGGAACGCACTAAAATAGAATTTGATGAGCTTTGGGACACCGACTTTGGCTACGACCTGCCCGGACTTGGCCATTTCCGTGTCAATACATTCAAAGACACCTACGGCGTAGGCGGTGTCTTCCGCGCAGTTCCTGAAATGGTTCCCTCGCTGGAAGATCTCGGACTGAGCTTCTCAGGAACCTTAAGAGAGCTCTGTATGCACTCCAAAGGGCTCATTATCGTCACCGGCCCGACCGGCAGCGGTAAATCGACCACCCTCGCCGCCATGATCGACCTGATCAACCGGACGCGCAAAGAGCATATCATCACCATTGAAGACCCGATCGAATTTGTCCATCAGTCCAAAAACTGCCTGATCAACCAGCGCGAAGTCCACCGGCACACCCGGAGCTTTGCCGGTGCGTTGCGCGCGGCACTGCGTGAAGACCCGGATATCATTCTGCTGGGGGAAATGCGCGACCTTCAAACCACTGAAATTGCACTGGAAACAGCCGAAACAGGCCATCTGGTGCTGGCAACACTCCACACCAACACCGCCACCTCCACCGTCGACCGCATCATCGACAAATTTCCCGGCGACCGGCAGAACCAGATCCGCACCCTGCTTGCCAACACCCTCACCGGCGTTGTCGCCCAGACCCTCTGCAAACAGATGGACGGCGGGCGCGCCGTGGCCGCCGAAGTGCTGATTGCCACACCGGGCGTGCGAGCCAACATTCGGGACGGGAAAACCCACCAGCTGCCCACCGCCATCCAGACCGGCTACAACATCGGCATGCGCTCGTTCACCGACAGCCTGTTCCATCTGGTGGAGGACGGAATCGTCTCGCCGCGCGAAGCCTACATTAAAGCCGTGGATAAGACCTCTCTCGAACAGAAATTCACCTCGGCGGGCATCGTCATCGACAAGACGCTCATCGAGTTGCCAAAAGCAGGCAGTATCGATGAATTTGAGATGGCCAGCGCCGACATGAACTCTCCGGAACTCCTCAAAGAAAAAGCGTGGAGACTTTCGACCGACCGTAACACACAGGCGCGCGACGGGAAAAAGGCCGTTGAACTGATGGAACGGGCGATTCAGATGGGGGCCAAAGATGCGGAAACGTATATGACTCTGGCCGCTGCACAGGCGGAAACCGGAAACTTTAAAGCGGCTGTCGAAACCGTCCGGCAGGCCCTGCCGGTCGCGAAAAAGGAACATAACAAAGAGTGCCTGCGGGAACTCGAACAGCAAATGGGCTACTATAAAAAATCAAAGCCGCACCCGGGCGTCGTCGGCTGATTTTTTCCAAGCAT
>JAQUXG010000004.1:8338-18410 GCA_028692515.1 Kiritimatiellales bacterium
AAAAGTTTCCAAGGTTTGGAAGTTTTTCTTCCAAACCTTGGAACTGTTTACGGCTGATACACCAGCACACGGTAGTAACGGATCCCGCCAGGAAGCGTTCCGGAGAACGACATCACGCCGCCGGTTCCTTTTTGACCCACGTAGCCGGGCTCATTGACCCACGTTCCGCCGACCAGCTTATCAGTTGACTGCACGGTGTAGAACGGCCCGACAATCGACTGCCATTCAACCAGTACCGTTCCGCCGGCCGAACTCGGCTCATACGTCACATGGAAGTAATCCAAAGGATCATAGGCACTCGTACCGGCGACCAGCTCAGCGCCGTCCGTAAAGCCATCGCCGTCTGTATCCGCCAGCGGATCCGCGACGGGTTCTGCCTGCGCAATCTCGGCTCCCAGCGCAATCCAATTGGTTGCGGGGGATGTGCCGTATTCGTAACAGCCCATATCCACACGATCCGGCCAGACGGATGGACGGGCATTGCCGTTCAGATCCACTAACGGAGCTAGATAGTAGGTTCCTTCGTCGATACACGGCGAACCGCTTTGTAGAGAGTAATCCCCGCCGCCAACAAATTGCGGATTATTTGTTATGCAAAGAACCGCATTGGCATATCCGCCCTCAATATCGCTGTACCAGATGTTGATTACTTCATCTGCAAGATAGATATTCGGATCAACTCCGTTTGTCTCAACACGGGCTCCTGAAATAATGGCGGAATTCGACGATGTATTGCCCCAGAAAATCATATTCCGGAAGAGCGGACGTCCGGCAGAGCTAAGACCGCCCCCAAACGTATTGGCATGGTTATCAGAAACGGTGCAGTTGACCCCGGTGAGACTACAGCTAGCGTCAATGTAAATTCCACCTCCCAGTCCATATGCAGGTTTTTCGGTTGTATCAGAATAGGCAGGATCATCTGCCCATGTTCTATTTCCGATAATTAAACAATTCCTGATCAATGGAGAGCTGCCGTTAATAATCAGGATCCCTCCCCCGTTTTCGTCGACATCAGTCACATCAGCTGCATCCGGATTCGTCAGATCGAAAGGTACCGGATTTGTAAATCCATCACTGCCAATAGTGTAATAGTTGGGAGCATTGTTATCTCTGATAACACATTGCCGTATGGAGGCATCACTGTCATCCAGCGTTATCCCCCCCCTACAGCTCGAAACCGTCGTCCATGTAATTTCCGCCTGATCATCGCCACTGATAATAATACCGCGGGTTCTGATATCATAAATCGTCGCGCCCTGCAAAAGAAGCCCCTGACTTCCCACTGCATCAAGACCCACTTTAGCATTGGACATTGTACAGTTGATTATTCGCGGCGCAGCTCCGTTAAGGCAGTAAATCGCAACACATCCGCAGTTCTGGACAATGAGGTTTTCAAGAACTGGACTTGAGCCGTTAATAACAACCCCTTCTTCGGGCGCGAGGTCACCAAAGGTTTCGATCGTGAAGCCTTTGATGATGGTATTGGTTGTTTCGCCGCTGTCAATCACAAACCCAGAGCCGTAAGCATGCGTTCTGATTATTGTGCTTGTTCCGTTTGTTTCCCACGCACGAATAGTGATCGCCTTTCCATTCGGATTAACGTCAAAGTTTCCGACGCCTTCATACAGACCGTTAGTTACAAGAACCGTTATACCGTTGGTGGCAACATTGATGGCTTCCTGAATGGAATCAAACGCATTGGTGTAACTGCCATCTTCCACGACAGTCGCGCTGAAATATTCGGGGCTTCCCGGCATATCATCATTCGGGCCGTTATCATCTACAAAAACAGGGTCGTGCGTGTTTGTCGGAGATGTGCCGAAGGCATTCACCTCATCTCCATCAGATAAGCTGTCGCCATCACTATCTGAAACATTCGGATCGGTTCCAAGCTGATATTCCTGAAGATTGGTCAAGCCGTCGGGCTCAATATCTATTAGCGCATCTGCCGAATTCGTCGGATTGAGCCCGTTTGCTGTTTCCCACCCATCGGGCATGCCATCACCATCGGTATCCACATAATCCGGATTTAAGACCGTCGGGTCGGTGCCATTTCGATATTCCTGAAGATTAGGTGCTGTATCCCCGTCGGGATCGCCGGAAGCATCATTCACCAGCGGGTCGAGCGGAGGCATATAGGTGACTTCCCAGCCATCGGGCATTCCATCGTTGTCGGTATCCTCATCGTTTGGATAGGTTCCGTTCTGATACTCCGCAAAATTAGTTAGGCCATCACTGTCTGCGTCAGCACTAGCATCGTTGACCAGCGGATTGAGGCTGTAAGTAATTTCCCAGTCATCCGACATTCCATCGCTATCGGTATCTGAACTGTTTGGATTTGTCCCCGCCAGATACTCTGCGAGATTGGTCAAGTGATCACCGTCAGGATCATCCGCCGAATCATCAACGGTCGGATCAAGACTGCGGGTGACCTCCCAGCCATCGGGCATTCCGTCGCTGTCGGTATCCGGATTCTGCGGATCCGTATCGTGCTGATATTCACCAAGGTTCGTCAGGCCATCGCTGTCCGCATCGGCCGCGGCATCGTTCAGTTCCGGGTCGAGACCGTGGTCAATTTCCCATCCGTTGGACATGCCGTCACCATCGGTATCCGGATCCAATGGATCGGTTCCTGCGGTCACTTCATCGCCGTCACTGACCCCATCGTCATCGGTATCGCTGTCCTTCGGATTGGTGCCCCGGTTATATTCCTCAAGATTGGTCAATCCGTCATTGTCTGCATCAAGAGAAGCATCGTTGATCGTCGGATCGAGGTCGTTGTTAACCTCCCACCGGTCAGGCATTCCGTCGCCGTCTGTATCAGAACTGCGCGGATTCGTGCCAGCCTGATATTCAAACAGGTTCGTCAATCCATCGCTGTCCGCATCACCGGCGGCATCATTCACCAGCGGATCAAGGCTGTAAAAAACTTCCCAGCCATCGGGCATGCCATCGGCGTCAGAATCCGGATTATTGGGATTGGTCCCCGCCAACACTTCAGCCGCATCATTCAGTCCATCGTCGTCGGAATCCGGATCATTCGGATCGGTGACATACCCGGAGACTCCGTTCACTTCGTTGCCGTCATTGAGTCCGTCGCTGTCAGAATCCGGATCGTTCGGATCCGTTGCGTTTTGATACTCTTCAAGGTTGGTCAGCCCGTCGCTGTCCGGATCGAATGCTGCATCGGCCGCGCTTTCTGGATCAAGACCGTTCAACCGTTCCCATGCATTGTTCATGCCGTCGCCGTCGTTGTCGGCGAATTCATAACAACCGATATCCACACGATCCGGCCAGTCGTCTTCGGTCGGCCGGATAAATCCGACAAGATCGTTGGTCGGCGAAAGATCCGGTCCGGCTTTGTTATAGCAGGGAGAGTTTGTTCCTGCGAGCTGGTAGTCTCCGCCACCCACGAATAGAGGATTGTTGGTTGTGGAATTTTTGGCGGTCGGATAGCCGCCGTCAATATCGCTGTACCAGATATTAATACTGCCCGATCGGCAATGGAGATTGGGATAGCCCAGACTGGAAGACGTGTACCGCACGGCGTCAATGATTGTGGCGTTCGACGATGTGTTCCCCCAGAAAATCATATTACGAAGGAAGGGGCTTTGAAACGAACTTAGTCCGCCGCCAAGTGTATTGGCATGATTATCCGCCACAGTGCAATTAACACCGGTCGGCGAACATCCGGCCCCAACATAGAAGGCTCCTCCCAATCCAAAGTCAGGGACCGTTGCCCCGGAGGCCGGATCGTCAGCCCACGTACGATTGTTGACGACGAGGCAGTTCACGATAAACGGGGAACTGTCACGAAGCATCAAAATGCCGCCGCCATTTTCGTCTTCATCTGTGGTGTCCGCATAGCCTTCGGCCCCCAGCGGAAAGATAACGGGCGAAACAACCGGAATATCACTCACCGTAAAATAATTCGGTGCATCGTTGTCCTGAATGACACAACGTTCAATGCGCGGACTGCTATTATCGCAAAGAATCCCGCCGCCGCTTTCGCTGATCGTCGAGGTTTCGATCCTCGCGTTCGTACTGTCCACAATCGCAATCCCGCGTCCATTGCAATTACTGACCACGGTTCCGCCGATGTAGAGACCGCTACTGGCATTCGCATAGATCCCGATTCCAACATCCCCGGCCAGTGCATGCCCAATATTAGCAACCGCACAGTTTTCAATGTGAGGTGACGACCCGCCTTCACACCAAATCCCATTTAACACATTAACAACCGAACACCCTAGAATCATCGGGCTGGAATTGTTTTCGCAATGGATTCCATCAAGTTGCGCATCAAAAATAATACAATTTTCAATCTGCGGGCTGGCATTGCTGAGTGTGATTGCATGTTCGGAATCACAATCGCCATCGGAGCAGGAGCTCAATGTAACGGTTATGCCCAGCCCTTTCAGAACAGTATTCGTCGTCTCTCCGCTGTGCATGGAGAATACCGGCCCGTAGCCGAGGCTATTCACAACCGTCTGCGATGGATCGTTCGTATTCCACGCCAGAATTGTGATCGCTTTTCCTGCGGTATCAATATTGTAGTTGCCGGTTCCGTAATATTCACCCTCGTTCAACAACACTGTCATGCCGTTGGTGGCCACATTAACAGCCTGTTGAATTGAATCGTACGCGTTTGAAATCGTTCCATTCTCGACAGCGGGTCCGAAACCGTCCGGATTTCCGGGCCAACGGTCATTGGGCCCATCCTCATCCACGAAGATCGGGTCATTTGCATTATTCGGCTGGGTTCCAAGCGCCAGCTCTTCCGCATCCGTCAGACCGTCGTGGTCACGGTCTGTAGTCGTCGGATCCTCAACAACCAGCGGATCAAATCCATTAGCGATTTCCCAGCCATCAGAAAAATTATCGTCATCGGTATCAGAATCGTTTGGATTTGTAATGAAGAGATTAGTAATCGCGGCGTTGGTGGTGATTTCATAGAAATCGCTCAGACCGTCTCCGTCGCTATCCGCCTTGTGCGGATCAGTAGACCCAGGCATTCCAAAGGCGAAGGCCGGAACGGATCCGGTGACAGAGGTGTAAACAGCCGCCCAAAGTGTGTTTGAGGCAAGACTGTATTCCTGAATGTTGAGCAGGCTGTCGGAGTCCGGATCGCCGGAAGCATCATTTACGGTCGGATTCAGTCCGACGGAAACTTCCCAGCCGTCGGGCATACCATCGCTGTCGCTATCGCTGTTATGCGGATCGGTATTGTTTTGGTACTCCGCCAAATTAGTCAGGCCGTCACCATCCGGATCCCCAGAGGCATCGTCGGCCAGCGGATTGAGGCTTTTCCCAACCTCCCATCCATCGGGCATGCCGTCGTTGTCACTGTCGCTATCCGTTGGATCAGTTCCAAGCGTGTATTCTTCGAGATTGGTCAAGCCGTCTGAATCTGGATCCAGCGCACTGTCATCGGAGAGCGGGTTGAGACTGTAACCAACTTCCCAACCGTCGGGCATGCCGTCACCATCCGTATCCGGGTTGTTCGGGTCGGTGTTGTGGTTAGATTCCTGAAGATTCGTCAGGCCATCGCTGTCAGCATCTCCAGAGGCTCCGGGATCAAAAGGATCCGTGGGATCAAACCCATAGCGAACTTCCCAACCGTCATTCATGCCGTCGCCGTCAGTATCCGAAAGAATACTGCTGGCTCCGAAATCAAGCTCACCATCAACGTAGCCGCTCAGATTGGCATCGACGCCTGCCGGATACGTATTCGTGGAAACAAACCCGTCATAGCCGTCCACCAAACCGTCGTTGTCGGTATCAACGATGCGTGGATCGGTATTGTAAATGACCACTTCCTGAGTTCCATCAATCAGGCCGTCGGCGTCCTGATCAGGATTAGTCGGATCGAGTCCGGCGAGATATTCACCCCAATCCGATATTCCATCGCCGTCAGAATCCGCTGAGCCATCGTACGACAAGTCGCCAAACCAGGTTATTTCCCAGCTGTCGAGCAGTCCATCGCCGTCGGAATCGGGCAGAACCGAAAAAATCTCCACTCCGGTTGCGCCCTCAGTCACATAGGCATACCCGCCGCTGACAAAAACGCCGGATGCCGTGCCGACCGTCGCGATATGAACGGCCAATGACGGAGCAGATGGCGTGCTGACGCCCAAAACCACCAGTCCATTTGTTCCGTCGGCAACATAGACATAGTCGCCATCAACAAATACTCCCAAGGCAGTTCCGTCGGTGTCAAAGCTTGCCTGAACAACTAAATTAGTATTCATGATCTTTACGCCGTTGAGTCCCGCTACGGCGGCAATAATAGACGTATTGCCATGAACATCTGTGATATCTTGAGTTAACCAGGATAGGCCGCCGGAATGGGCGGATACCATCACCGGAGAGGTTGGATTATTCAAGCTGTAGCGCTTTACATCCTCAAATACGGCCGTATAAGCCGTCTGCCCCTGCAGAAACACATCGTGAATTTCTCTCAGCTCAGAGGCCTTCCCCTTCAGCACCGGTATCACCGGATTTGACACATCAACCACCAGCAGATTTTTTGAAGATCCATTTGCCAGATAAACGTAATTACTCTGAACCGCTACACCCTGAACATCATTTGTGTGATACGTGCCCGTCAGCCAGGGCGAAGCCGGAGTCGATACATTGATGATCGCCAGTCCTTTATCGCCATCGGCCACGTAGGCGTATCCGTTGTTTACCGCAACATCAGTCGCAGCTCCAGCCGTGTCGCACAAACCGGCCACCACGGGATTCTTTGGATCTGAAACATTCAAAATTACCAACCCGCTTTCACCCGCGGCCACATAGGCGTAAGATCCAACCACTACAATGTTTTGTGCGTCACCGGACACACTGAGCCCCCCGATACTGGAAGCATTTGCAAGGGCACCTGTCAACGAATTCGGATTGAATCCATACGTAACTTCCCATCCGTCCACCAGCGTATCCGCATCGGTATCTGCATTGGTGATAATGCAACGGTTTTCATATTCACCGAGGTTGTTCAGATGGTCTCCGTCAGGGTCAAAAGAGGCATCTGCGGAATTGGTTGGGTTCAGCCCGTTGGCGATTTCCCAGTCGTCCGGCATTCCGTCATGATCCGAATCCAAAAGCGTAATCAGTTTTTGGACATTCAGCCGCCCGCCGGAAACCGTTCTGGATGCCAGTGCGCCAACCGAGTCAACGGTACTCAGCAACGCCTCTTTGACTTGCAAATGCGTCAGAGATGGATTCGCGCTCAGCAACAGAGCTGCCGCACCCGCCACATGGGGACAGGCCATTGAGGTTCCTTGAAACGATTCGTAGGTTCCGCCGGGAACCGTACTTAAAATATTGACACCCGGAGCCGCCAGATCAACCGAGAGCTGTCCATAGTTTGAAAAAGAAGCCAATGTGTCGTTCGTGCTGGTTGCCGCAACTGACACGATGTTAGGAACGTCATAACAGGCCGGATACATTGGTGTTGCATCGTTATCCGAGCTGTCATTCCCTGCCGCCGCAACAAACAGCACGCCCTTGCTGTTGGCATAAACAATCGCATCGCGAGCCGTATCGCTGTAAGAGCTTCCACCAAAAGATGCCGAAATTACCTTTGCATGTTCATCCGATGCATATCGGATCGCCTCGGCAACATCAGAATCCACAAAGAGCATGCTTTCATATTCTGCAATATATTGAGCCGCCTTGACCGGCATTATTTTAACCGTCCAGCAAACCCCCACGACACCAACGGCATTGCTGCCTACGGCACCCACAGTCCCTGAACAGTGCGAGCCATGTCCATAACCAAAAGCTCCAGTATTGCCGTCGTAATCCACATCCCCGTTGTCATCGGGATTACTATCGGCGCGACCAAAGTCCCAGCCATTGACATCGTCAATATATCCGTTGCCGTCGTCATCCACGCCGGTTATTCCGTTAACTTCAGCAACGTTTTTCCAAAGGTTGGAAACCAGATCGGGATGCGTCAGGCTGACTCCGGTGTCAATCACGGCCACAATTACGTTGGTGCTGCCGGTCGTCACATCCCACGCGCCGGTGGCATTGATTTTAGTCATGCCCCACAGCTGGCTCCAATCAGTATCATTAGGAACCTTTTCAATCTGTGAAAAATAATCCGGCTCCACATAGGCCAGCACATTGGATTCGGCGTTGAAAACAGAAAGTGCTTCAGGAACCGCGTCCAGCGTCGGAGCTTTGAGGCTGACGATATAGTGACCGGGAAGTGATAAGGCGCGCAAAATCGAAATGCCATACCCGTTCAACATCGACTGTAAATCGTCTTCGCTCTGTCCGTCCTGCAATTTAACCAATACATGGTCAGCAACCATTTCGGTGCGAGATGCGATGGTGTAGGTGTCCGACCCCTCATTCTTCACCAAAGTTTCTTCGATGCGATGAAACGGATATTTCCCCCCAGCGTTGACGAGCAGTTCGCGTTTTTTCCGATCTTTGGAAACATCTGTAACCCGCTGGTCAAGAATCTTTGCGTCATCAACCGGCTGAAAGCGGCTGTCTGGAGAAATCGCCACTTGAGGCAGTTCCCCGGGCTGGATAATCGCAGTTTTCGCAACAGCCATTCGCGGCACAGCGGTCGCGGACTTCTCTGACGACCCTGTTACAGCAGGGCTGACCGGCCCCGAAGTGACGGTTGCATCCGGCGTCCCGATTCCGGCGGAATCTGTCTGATGCAAGGCACGATAGCCAAACAGTCCGGCTGCCAGAAGAATCACCGCCGCAATAAGAAAAAATAGAAATTTCTTCATAAAAAACCCGCCTTAACATTGTATCGTGAGCCCATTTTGAGCGTCTTATTCAGCGGTTTCACCGCTGATTTTATCGACGATTTTCTGTAGCCGCTTCTGTTCGGCCTCCTGCAGCTTTTGAACCGTGCCCTGCGACCGTTCTGCTTCCATCTGATTATAGATCTTCAGCTCCTCTGCTCTGATCTGGCGGTCTGCATTCATCTTCGCCGTGTGCTTCATGGCTAACGAGGATTCTGACGGCAACCCCGTGTCCATATTAAGTCCTTCCGGGTTGGCCAGTCCCACCGTCACAAAAATGATGGTTTCGGTCTGATCCTTAGATTTTTCACTATAGGAAAAAAAGCGGCCGATCAACGGGAGACTGCCCAGCAACGGCACTTTGCGGCTAACATCCCGGTCGTCGCTTTCGGTCAATCCGCCGATGGCAGCGGTTTGTCCATCCTCCAGCGAGAACCGGGTATTAATGGTTTTCTCGGTCGTTACCGGATAGGTATTGCCTCCGGCTGTTTTGTCGCGCAAAAAACGCTTGAGCGATGGCTTAATGGCCACAGAAATATTGTCCGCCGTATTCACCGTCGGAGTCACATCCAGTTTAATCCCGTATTCAAAATACGGAGTGTCCGGATCAAGATTATAGGTGGTAATCGGATCGGTATTCTGCACCTGCGTGGTGGTCTGTTTGATATTCGGCTCTTTCGTCCCGATATAAATCTGCGCGGTCTCTTCGTTGGCCACGATGATTTTTGGATTGGAAACCACTTTGGTTCCGCCCGTCTCCTTCAAGGCGGCCAGCACCAGGTTAAAATCCGATGCGCTAAGCGTGGCTCCCAGCGTCTTCGCTACCGTGGCGGAATCCACCGACGTAATGCCATTTAGAGTTTCCGAAAAAGTTGTCGGTGTAATCCCAAAAATTCGGCTGTCATCAGCCAGATTTCCTGGACGCTCGGCGAAATCGATCGGATCTGTTCCGGGACTTGTCTCCAGCTCTTCATACGGACGTCCGGCAATATCCGTATAGGCGTTCGCTCCTGTACTGAAGCTGTTATTGACACCATCCACGGCACTGTCGGTATAATTATAACTTCCGGAAATTCCTTTCACTCCGATGTTGTAGCCGCCGAGCACCTGCCAGTCGATGCCGAGTTTTTCAGAGGCGCTATCGGTAAGTTCCATGAACTTGGCCTCGATGAAGACCTGCTGGCGCGGCAGATCGACTGCAGAAATCATCCCCTGAATCTCGGCCAGATTCTCGGGCGTGCTCTGAACCACAATGGTATTGCGGGCCGCGAAAACGGAAATTTTGCCGGGTGCCG
>JAQUXG010000202.1 GCA_028692515.1 Kiritimatiellales bacterium
GTTCGCCGAGCGTTTTGAGTTCGCCGAACTGGGCTTCATCATTGGCATCGGCGAGGCATCCAGGGCGCAGGCCGTCGCCGAGCGAGAAGGTGATGTCGTAGGCGCGCATGATTTCGCAGATGTCTTCGAAGTGGGTGTAGAGGAAACTCTCTTCGTTCTTGTTCTGCATCCATTGCGCCATGATCGATCCGCCGCGGCTGACGATGCCGATCAGGCGTTTGGCGGCGAGCGGGACGTGTTTGCGCAGGACGCCGGCATGAATGGTGAAATAGTCGACGCCCTGTTCGGCCTGTTCGATGAGCGTTTCACGGTAAACGTCCCATGTGAGCGCGTTGACGTCGCCGTTGACTTTCTGGAGGGCCTGATAGAGAGGGACGGTGCCGATGGGGGTGGGGCAGTGGCGGAGGATGGCTTCGCGCGTTTCGTGAATGTCTTTTCCGGTGGAAAGATCCATGACGGTGTCGGCACCCCAGATGACGGACCAGCGCATTTTTTCAAGTTCTTCTTCGATGGAGGAACCGAGCGCGGAGTTGCCGATGTTGGCATTGATTTTGGTGCGGAACTTACGTCCGATAATCATGGGCTCAGCTTCGGGATGGCAGCGGTTGAGCGGGATGATGGCGCGGCCGGCGGCGATTTCTTCGCGGACGAATTCAGGTTCGACGTGCTCACGGATAGCGACAAATTCCATTTCCGGCGTGACGGTTCCGGCCTTGGCGAGTTCAAGCTGGGTGGCGTGCTCGCGAGCGGCAATCCACGGTGCGCGCAGGGCGGGCAGGGGGCCGTCGGTGTGCGGGCCGGAGGTGTCGTAGACGCGGATGGGTGCGTTGTAGTTTTTCTGCGTACCGTCTTCATTGAGAGTATGAGCCAGTTCGATTTCACGGAACGGAACGCGTACGCCGGGCAATGAGCCTTCGACATAGACTTTCCGTGAGAGAGGGAACCAGTTTCCGTATCCGTTGTTTTTCATCTTTTCATTCTCCGCATATGGCGCGAGGCGAAAGGACAACGGTTTACACGCTTCCCTTCGCGGCATGACCCGCGCAGGTTCAAAGGGTGGTTTCTCAGCCCCCGGATTAAATTCGAAATCCGAATCACGAAATCCGAAACAAATTCAAATTCTGAAATTCGAATTTAGAAATTCGGGTTTCGTGCGTCCCGCGTTTAGCGGGTTGGGCACCCCCAGCAAAGGCGGAACTATACCGCGTGGGGTCTGTGAGCAAAGCCTTTTTAGAACGATTTTTTCCATTGGAGGGTGGCTTTGTGCTCATTGCTGTTGAGCTCTGTCTCATAGCCCGCCTCAAGTCCTGTGCCCGGCAGGGCAAGGGCACCACCGGAAATCAGGTACTCACCCGTATCCGGATCCTGGATAACACGCATGCGCATCAGGGGCAGCGTGCGGTTTGGGAAAAGATGCGCCGCCATCCAGTTGCTGTTGAGATCCAGTTCGCGGGGTTCTCCGGGGTTCATCAGATCGGTCAGGTTGGTATAGCTGCCTTCTTTGCCGGCCAGCAACTTGGGCAGGGCTTTGTTGACGAGTTTTTCAGAGAGACTTTTTTGCTGGCTGGAGAAAGCCGGCAGACCCGTAAGCGGCTCAGTGTGAAGAAAGGTTCTTGAAACCGGCGTTTCAGCCGGCGCGCGACTACGCGTGTCGGCCGGCGGTTCATCGTCGAGTGTAAGGGAAGAGGCCGGCACCTGAGGCGGGTGCGGCAGAAAATGCAGAAGAGCGATAACTCCGCTAAGGGTCAGAAGGATCAATAATACTGTCGTTTGTTTCCGCATGGGCAAAGTATAGCACACGAGAGGTTTTTCATGGGTCGGTTTAACTATAGAGTTGTCAACCGGGACGCTTAATGGAAACCTATCAGCTCATTTTTAACGGAGGATGCTATTGTGAGCAAAATTGCAATTAAAGAGGATATTTTCTGGGTCGGAGCGAAAGATCCGGACCGCGATGTTTTTGACGGCCTGATGCCGCTTCCGCAGGGAACCACGTACAACGCTTATCTGGTCGTCGGATCAGAAAAAACCGCGCTGATCGACACCTGCGAACCCGAGTTTCTGGATCAGCTGCTGGGAAATCTCGAAGGCGTCAAAAAAATTGACTACATTGTTTCGCATCACGCTGAGCAGGATCATTCCGGATCTATTCCGTTGATGCTTGAACGCCATCCGGAAGCCACGCTTCTCTGCCTTCAGAAGAACAAAGATATGCTTCAGACCCTGATGACGATTCCCGACGACCGCATTCAGGTGATCGAAGACGGCGGCGAAGTATCGCTCGGCAACAAAACCATTCGCTTTGAACACTTCCCGTGGGTTCATTGGCCGGAAACGACCATTACCTATATTCCGGAAGACAAAGTGCTCTTTCCCTGCGACTTCCTCGGCTCTCACTATTGCTGGGAGAACATTTTCGCCGGTGACGACCCGATCGTTTATAAAGGCGCCCGCGAATACTATGTGCAGATCATGATGCTCTATTCCATGATGACCGCAAAACATCTCGATCGCCTCAAACAGTTTGACATCGAATTCATCTGCCCCAGCCACGGATCGGTCTATGACAAGCCGCAGATCATTCTCGACCTTTACGAAAAATGGATGCGCGCCGCGCCGGAAAATCTTGCGCTGATCGCCTATGTCTCGGCGCACGGCAGCACCGAAATCATGGCCAACTATCTTGGCGAAGCGCTTGAAAAACGCGGTGTGAAAGCGGTGCTGAAAAACCTGATCGGACTGCCGCTCAACGAACTGGCCGGAGACCTGACGGATGCCGCAACCATCGTGCTGGGTTCTTCTGTCATCATGGCGGCGCTCCATCCGCTGGCCGTCTATACCGCCTTCCTGCTCGACCGGCTCAAACCCAAGGCCAAATTCGCCGCCGTCATCGGCTCCTACGGCTGGAGCCCGAACCCGCTCAAAAAAGCGGCCGAGCTTCTGCCTTCGTGGAAAGTCGATGTCGTCGGATCGGTGATTGCCAAAGGCCATCCGGATGCCGCCGCGCTGGCGGAACTCGCCGCGCTGGCCGACACAATTGCCGCAAAACACCGTGAGGCCGGGTTGATGAAATAGCGTTTTCCAAACCTTGGAAAAATTGAACAAATTGTTTCCAAAGGTTGGAAAAAGGAATGTAATTTTTCCAATGGTTGGACAACAGGGAGGCAACGATGGAAACGAATGCAGTGCAGGGGGCAATGAATAGTGTTCAGCAGATGTTCACGACCACTCCGGAGTGGGTGACGACTGCGCAGGAAATGCTGACAAAATTCGGGTTCAAGATTCTTGCGGCGATTCTGATCTTTGTGATTGGTCGCTGGGTTGCGCATGTGGTTCAACGCGTGATCGAAAAAGGGATGTTGAAAGCCAAAGTGGATCCGGTTCTGGTTACCTTCACGACAAATCTGATCTATGCGGGGTTGATTATTTTTGTGGTGCTGGCTTCGCTCGCGCAGATCGGTGTGCAAACCACTTCCTTTATCGCGATACTGGGCGCAGCCGGTCTAGCGGTCGGTCTGGCGTTGCAGGGCTCGCTCTCCAATTTTGCGGCCGGTGTGCTGATGATTATTTTCCGTCCGTTCAAGCTGGGCGATTATATTGAAGGCGGCGGCGTGAGCGGCGTGGTGAAAGCCATTCATATTTTCACCACGACGCTGACAACGCCGGACAACAAGCGGGTGATCGTTCCGAACTCGAAAATCATGGGCGATAACATCATTAACTATTCCGCCGAAGGCACCCGCCGTCTCGACCTGACCGCCAGCATCAGCTACGGCGACAACATCGACACCGCTAAAGCGGCGCTGATGGATCTGCTGAATAAAGATCCGCGCGTGCTGAAAGACC
>JAQUXG010000203.1 GCA_028692515.1 Kiritimatiellales bacterium
CGGAAGCTGGCAGTCGAGATTCAGCTCAATCTCTTTTTCGAGGGTGGCGAGCGGCTTATTGCTTGAGCGGCTCTTGTAATCAATCACCAGCAGCTGGCTCAGCTCCCCGTTTGAATCGAAGATCAAATCAATGCGGTCGATCTTGCCTTTCAGCCGAACCTCTTCGCCGTCGCGCTTCAGCGCAACCGGCAGATCGTGCTTGGTGTCGAATTTCATTTCAAACAGCGCGGGATAGCGGTTTTCGGCCTGAGCGGTATCAATATCCATGCGGACAAAATTCTCGACCATCTGAAGGATTTTACGCTTTTCGGTTTCCCAGACCGCCGAATGACCCAAATGACGACTTGGCCGCCGCTCCGCTTTTTTAAATTCCTCTTCTGCGATCTCACGGGCCAGTGCCAGTAAGTCATCGGCTTTTGACGGATCAAACACGGCCAGCGGAATTTCGCCGCTCTGTGCGATTTTCCAAATGCCTGTGGCGCAGGATGCGCCATTGGAAACTTTTGTCGCGTAGAGTCCGCTTTGTTTAGCGATGGCCGCGTAAACCTGTTCGAGAATATCGTGAATAATGCTCCCTCGATCCATCGGTGCAATATCGTCCTCGTGGGTCAGGTCAGGGCGGATGCTCAGCACCTTTTCGAGGAAGAACACGAAGCGGTTGCGCGCCAATGATTCCAGCGCCGTTGCGCTGAACTCCGGATTGTCATTGAGCCATTTCTGAATCAAGTCTGCGCAACCGGGTTCGGTTGCTTGAATTGATAAATCCGAATTTCGAATTTCGAATTTCAAATTTTCTAACCACGCTTTTGTCTGCCGGACTTCATCTTCGGCGCGACAGGCCTCCGGCGGCAGAATGGTGTGGAACGAGTCGCCGAGTTCCGGTTTTTCAATACCGGTCAGCCCGCGCATCCGTTCAAAAAATTCGCCCGGCGCGCGCTCTTTGCCGTCGGCATCGGCGCGGGTATAGGAAAGTGTCAGCCGTTCGCGTGCGGCGCTCATGGCGGTTAGGAAGAGAATCTCTTCCTGGATCAGCGCTTCGCCGGATTCGGACAGCGTCAGCCGCGGGCAGGCGATTTTCTGTTCGGTCAGAAACGCGCGCAGCCGTTTGCGGTCGGTGGCGTTCAGCAGACCATCGGATTTTGGAATCTGCGGAAACGTGCGGTCGTCCATGCCCGCGAGATAGACCGATTCAAAGCGCAGCCCTGCCGCATCCATCGGGTTGATAATCCAAACCCCGGATTCGGTACTGAACTCGTCTTTCAACGTCACGTTTTCCAACAGTTCTTCAAACAGCGAAACCATCCGTTCAATCGGCAGGGCAGGCAAGGCGGCATCGCTCAGCTCATCAATCAGTTCGGTAACTTCTTCCGGCAGGTCGAGACCGTGCTCCCGAATGATGAACTGAACCCGCTCGGCAAATGCCAAGGGCTTAAAAAACGGAGCCAGCTCCTTCGGCAGGCGGCGCAGGCGCGGCGGTTCTTTCAGGCGGATTTCCTGAACGAGCTCTTCGCGATTTTCAATGTCGGGCCATTGGATACCGGGCATCTGGAGCAGGTCGCACAGCCGGTCGCGGGAAAGCGTTTGCGGGAACGCGAGCAGGGCGAGCAGGGCTTTAACGGGCGGATAGGCGGCGGCGGGCGTGCCGCGCCGGAAATGGTACGGAATGCCGAACCGCTGAAACACATCGGGAACGATATCGGTGTACGGACTGAGATCGCGAAGAATCAGCGCGATTTGATCAGGCGGCGTTCCGGTTTCAATCTCCTTCGCGATGCGCCGTGCGGCGTCTTCGATTTCGCCGTACGGATTAGACGAGACGAAAAATGACACTCGTTCGCGCGAGTCGGCTTCGAGAATATTTCCGTCATCCATTTCATAGGCATCAGCGAAATCTTCGATCCACGGTTTCCACTCTTCTTCGGAACCGCGTTCCAATTCGCTGTATACGGCGGCGTTGAGTCGCTTTTCGGCAACTTGCGCGTGCGCATCCGGAAGAACGGAGATGATCTGAACTTGCTCATGTCCCAGTCGTGTTTTAAGCGCGGCGGCAAAACGTTCTTCGAACGGATTAAACCAGCGGACGGCGTGGAAGGTAATTCCGTTTTCCAGCTCGCGCGGCAGTTCGCCGGTTCCAATCAGCTGGAGCAGGGCAGTGTTGACGGTAAAGCGATCGGCGATGTCCATTTTTGTACACAGCACGCACCACGCCTTGAGGAGCTGTCCGAGTCCGTACAGCTTATGATTTGGTTCGTGAGCTAAAAGCCAGCTGGTGATGGCTGATTCATTCTCCGCAAAAACGGCCAAGCTCTCGATGAGTTGTTTCAGTAGATCGGCTCGTGCGGCGAAGGAGAGGGGGGCGAGCGGTTGACCGGGGGCGAAGCGGACGGCTTCGGCGGCCTCTTCGAGAAGCAGGCGGGTTTCGGCCGTGCCGGGTGAGCGGCCTTTCATCAACCCCGCGCGCCGCGCGGCCCGTTCGCAGAGATCGAGCAGCTTTTTTTGAGTAAACAGCCGGGAGGAATCCAAAACTCCCTGTTCCAGAACGAGGCGGCGTTCGGTCCGGCGTTTTGCCAGCTCGGTCGGGAAAACCGTTAAACTTTCGCCGTTCATGTTCATGGTTGATGAAACTAGCAGAGAGCGGTAGGGTTTGCCACCGTTTAGATTCGGTCAGCAAACAAGGAACAACCATGGATTTTCAGAAGCGTGCTAAAGAAGTGATCGACGTTGAAATCGCGGGAATGGAGAAAGTCCGCGACAGTATTAACGGAGGGTTCAGTACGGCGATCGATTGGATTCTCGCCACGGTGAAGAACGGCGGAAAAGTGGTCGTTACTGGCGTCGGCAAAAATTTTCATATCGGCCAGAAGATGGTGGCCACGTTCAACAGCACGGGAACACCCTCGGCTATGTTGCATCCCATTGAAGCGATGCACGGTGACTTCGGACTGGTCGGCGATAAGGACATCGTTCTGGCGTTGAGCTACAGCGGCGGCTCCGACGAGCTGATTGCCTTGCTTCCCGCTTTAAAACGACGTGGTCTTAAGATTATCGGCATGACCGGCGATGTGGCCAGTCCTCTCGGGCAGCAAAGCGATCTGGTTCTGCCCATTACGGTCGATAAAGAAGCCTGCCCGTTCGGCATGGCACCGACTACCAGCACCACGGTGACACTGGCACTGGGTGATGCGCTGGCGATTGTTTTGCTCGAAGCGCGCGGTTTTAAAAAAGAAGACTACGCCAAGCTTCATCCCGGCGGCGCGATTGGCCGCACGCTGCTTCTGCGGGTCTCCGACGTGATGCGTACTAGCGACCGTCTCGCCAAAGTTCTGAGCGGAGCCAAAGTAAAAGATGCGGTGCTGGCAATGACCGGCGCGCGCGCCGGCTGCGTCGCCGTGGTGGATGCAGGCGATAAACTGCTTGGCATCTTCACGGACGGCGACTTGCGCCGCCACTTGATCGACACACCGAATATCACTGAAGTGTTGATTGATTCAGTCATGACTCGTAAACCGATCACACTAAAACCCGATCAACTCGCGGTGGATATCCTCAAAATCTACGAAGAGAAAAACATCGATGACTTGGTGGTGGTTGATGATGACGGCCATGTTGTTGGCGCAGTCGATATTCAGGATCTGCCGAAACTGAAAATTCTCTAAACCATGAGCCGGTTTGTTACAGAAGGCCTGCAGACGAAAGTCGGCGGGCCCTTTTCTTTTGCAGTGGAGCACGGCGAATGTCTGGCGCTGTCCGGTCCGTCGGGCTGCGGTAAAACACTGCTGCTGCGCGCGCTGGCCGATCTGGATCCTGCCAAAGGAACCGTTTTGCTGGATGGCGAA
>JAQUXG010000204.1 GCA_028692515.1 Kiritimatiellales bacterium
GGCCACTCTTGGCGGGCTTGTAGATAAAGGTGTGTTCGTCGACGAGCTGGGCGAAATCTTTGTCCGGCGTGACCATGTAGGTGTCGAAGCCCTCTTTTTCGGCGCGGCGGGCGAGCGTGCCGATGAGGTCGTCGGCCTCAAAACCCTGCGCGGTGATGATGGGAATGTTGAAAGCTTTGAGAAATTCCTGAATGCAGGGAACGGCGGCGCGGATTTCCTCGGGGGTCTCTTCGCGCTGCGCTTTGTATTCGGGGAATTTGTCGTGGCGGAAGGTGGGACCATGAACGTCGAAGGCGACGGCGATGTGGGTGGGATTTTGCTTATCGATGAGTTCGAGCAGGGCGTTGAGGAAGCCGAAAACGGCGGAGACGTTACGCCCCTTGGAGTTGATCATCGGGTTGCGCATGAAGGCGAAGTAGGACCGGTAGACCAGCGCCATCCCGTCGAGGAGAAATAGTTTTTTGCTCATGCGGCGGACTCTAGAGGATTTTTATTCACCGCGAAAGAACGCAAAGAATACAAAAACCGGATCTCTGCATATATCGTATTACGATATATGCGCCAGCGTTGATGTGTTTCTGAGATTTTCCAATGGGGCAAAAAAAACATCAGGCCACCGTGTCGTTGCTTCCAAACCTTGGAAAATATTCAGTTGAGTTGCCGGTGGTGACCGGCAATTTGCCGAGCGGTTGTTTCCGGCACGCCGGCCCCGGCGGCGAACTCCGGCCAGCGAGCGAGCGCGGCGGCAGTTTTTTCGAGCACTTGATCGACGCCGACGTTTTTGAGGAGGCTGAAGCGTTTGGCGACGGCATCAATGTCGGCCCGCTTAAAGTGGTCGTGCTTGCCGTTGACGCTCATCTGATGACGGCGCGTCCACGCGCCGTCGGGGTTGTAGCAGTAGATGATGTCGTAGGCGGGGGCGAGCCGCCATTCGCCCTGTTTGTTCATTAAGAAGGCGATGTTTTTGGTGTGGTCGTCCTGATTGCGCGCCATGATGTTGAAGACCATCCGCCGGAAAATCTGTTCAAGCGCGCCGTTTCCGAGGCCGAGACGGCGGGCGACGTCCAGGGCCTGTTCGTAGCCGTAGGCGCCGGCCTGGTTGAAGTCCATATGGGCGATGCCGCAGAGCGACTGCATAAAGATTTTTTTGCCTTCGGCCGTGCGATCGAAGCGGCGGGTCATAAAGTGGCTGCGTCCGTTTTCTTCAAACAGGCGGCATTCGTTCATTTCAATTCCGGCGGCTAGCGCCATGCGGTGATAGGCATATTCGATTTTCCCGAAGCCCTGCGGGTCGTTGAGTTCTTTATCGCGGTTGCCCGCAACTCCGTCGAATTTGATCAGCCAGTAGCCGAAGCCGGGCGGCGCCTTGACCTGCCCCGACCGGACTTCGCCCGATTTTTCGTTCCAGGAAATCACGGCCTTGGCGCGCGCGCCGCCTGCCGAGGTGCCGACCCGCAGGATGTCGCGCATCGCTTCCAGATCCTCTTCGTTCTTTCCGTTAAGTTGCGTCGAGAGCATCTCCTTTTCTGCCAGCGCGGTGTTGGCGAGATCAACCAGCTCCGCTACGTCGACCGGTACGGAGCCGCCTTGCCGGTCGCGCAGGGCGGGGCGGAATTCGAGTGCGCCCATGCCGCGGCGGCCGAGATAGCAGAGGCGTTCGACTGGCGTGAAATCGGCGGGAGTGCGGCCGGTACGGACGAGCCACTCGTCGATCAGCAGGTTGCCGAAGCGGTCGGGCAGAGAGTCGGCCAGCATGCCGGGAAGTCCGTGGAACGACTCGCGCGCCAGCTCGGGGAATGAGTAGACCTGTTTTCGGAGCGGCATGGTGAGCGGCGCCAGTTCGATCCGGCTGTCGAGGAAGTCCGGCGCATATTGGAACAGCGCCAGCTGTCGATCGGCATCCCACGACGCCGATCCGATGGCGTTACCCCAAAGGATAATATCGGCTGTGACGGGCGGGTTCATTCTTCATTCCAGACCCACGGAGTGCTGCGGGTTTTCGGGTAGGTGAATTTTCCACCGGCCCGTTGGCGTTTTTTACCTTTGAGTTTGGACAGCTCGATTGGGCTGATTTCCACTTCCGGCAGGAACAGGTCGATTTGCGCCAGGCAGCCCAGTTCGCGGAGAATGGAGAGCAAGGTGTCGATGGTGAAGGGCTCGCCCCGTTCGGCACCGACCAGTGTGCGGCGCGAGATGCCGGCTTTTTCGGCCAGAACCTTCTGGGTGATATTCCGGTTAAGACGTTCGGCCTGCAGGCGTTTCCCGAGTTCCTGCCGGATGGCCTCGTTGCTGGCTGTTCCCATGTTCATCATGCTGAAATTGTCGCCATTTTCAGCCGTAAGACAAGAATAAAGTTAAATTAAATGCGCACAAAACAACAAACACAATGAGCATAAAAGCGCCTTTAAACGCCAAAAACGTGGATTTTTGAGCATTAAAATGCTCCGTATATAATAAGTTAAATTTTGTTAATTGAGTCGACGGTAACGATGTTTCCGGTGTGTTTCCATTTCACGTCGAGGTTGAGGAGAACGGTGCCGAAGATGCGATTGGGATCGTCGCCCTGATAGGCCGGACGCGGGTTATAACTCAGCACGTCGCGGATGAGCTGTTGCGGAGATTGTTCCAATGTTTGGAAAACCTGTTCGGCCTCGGGCGAGAACAAGACGGTGTTTTGCGGCTCGGGCGCTTCGTTGGCGAAGGCACCGTGTGCGCCGGGGATGCTGTCGGCATACGGAATGTAGGGTTTGATGTCCAGCACGGGCGTGCCGTCGAGAAAGTCGCCGCCGCCGAGTTCCAGCGTCGTTCCCTTTACGGCTTTGAGTTCAACGACGGAAAGACCGATCGGGTTGGGGCGGAAGTTGGAGCGCGTGGCAAAAACGCCGACGCGGGTATTTCCGCCAAGGCGCGGCGGGCGAACCGTTGGCTGGAATTTTTCAGTCACGCTTTCGTGGAAGGCGAAGATGATCCAGAGGTGGGAAAACTCCTCGATACTGCGTAGCGCCTCTTCGACGTTATACGGCGGCAGGAGTTCCAGCGTGGCGGTCGCGCTCTTCACCAGCCCCGGCTGGCGCGGAATGCCGAACTTTTCCTTAAAGCAGGAGTGAATGATGCCAATCGGTTCAATGTTCATGGGGCCACAGTAATGTTTTTTACAGCCTTTGGGAATTCCAGCAGTCTGCTCTTTCGCATGGAATTTTACAATATGCGCATATGCGCATATTGTAAAATACTAACAGAAGATTACGAGCATGCGGCGAATAATCCTATTTTTTAAGAAGTCCGTCCGGAAATGATCAGCACGATGGCGACGAGCAGAATCAACGCCCCGGCGAGGCGGCGGAAAAAGACGCGGTGGCCAACGGTGTGTTCGGTGTTGCCGATGTGTCGTCCGAAGATCCAGACGATGCCAAGCGTGATCAGCACATGCAGGCTATAGCCGACGTTGACCTCTGCGCCGTGTCCGTATTTCCCGATCGCGAAGCCGATGCAGATTCCCGGCACGGAGGCGATGAATGTGCCGGTCAGCAGGAACCGGCGGGTGGCGGGGGTTAGGTTGCGGTAGGTGGTTCCGAACCTTGGAATCAGGCTGAGGGATAAAACCGCGCCGCCGAGAAAAAGGAAGGCCGAAAAGCGCAGAGCGCCCCAGGCGGCGGCCCAGCGCTGGAGGCAGATGTCGGTCAGGGCGAACAAAAACATGGAGGCCAGTGTTTGCACTGCTGTCCGGACGAAGGAGTGGCTCCCATGGCTCGACGGGGTGCGCATGACGTAGAGTGCGGTCGCGGCGAGCCCGCAGGCGATCCATGTCGCGAGCG
>JAQUXG010000205.1 GCA_028692515.1 Kiritimatiellales bacterium
GATATCGGCATGGCGCTGGTTGGCAACGAGCCGCTCTACACTCAGATGACCGGCGGATTCAGAACTCCGAAGTTCGCGCAGATCTTTTCGCGAATCACCCAGCTGACCCACATTGAAGGAACACAGGCCGATGATGTTACCGCGCTGTGCGGGGCGCTCGGGATCGTTGACCCGGAGGCGGTCGAATACCTCTCCCGCATCGGAACACTGCCCGGCGGATTGCGCGGGGTGGCCAAGACGGTACAGCTCGCCCAGCTAGCGGCTGCCGGAAACGGCGGCGAACTCAACAAGGCCGTGCTGGCGAGAGCGTGGCGGAAGCTGACGAACTGAGCGGTGCGAAACCTGAAACTTGAAAATCGAAAGGGATTTAAATGACGTGGAGAGACGCAACCGAAAAGCAGCCGGGACACACGGCCACCGTGTTGGTCTGGGATGAAAAGCACGGCCATCAGCTGGCCTACTACTCCAAGATCGGCAAGCAGTGGATCTGCGAGAACCGGAAGCTCAAGAAGATTGAGCCGACGCACTGGCAGCCGCTTCCGTCCGCACCCGGAGTCAAAGATATGGAAGAGCCGGAGGTGAAACCATGATCTGGGACATTCACTTCGGGGACGGCACAACGATCCGGGCAAAACACGAGAAGTTTCACTGCGCCTGCATTATCGCACAGGCCCAGCGGGTTCAGTACGGCGAAACACACGAACAGCAGCTGGCGGTACTGCGCGGAACGCTGATTGAAAAATAAAAGGAGCCATTATGGCAACGAAGAGAGTGAAGAGTTTGGGGTTTGAAACGCGCAGCGAGTTTGATTCTGCGCTGGATGATGTGGCGGCAATGAGTGTGAGCCTGCGCAAGATGGAGGCCGACCGCGATGAAGAGCTACAGGCCGTTCAAGAGGCCTATAACGACGACATCCTTGATGTGAAGGAAAAGATTAAGGGGCTCCTTGCGCAGGCGGAAAAGTATGCGCTGTCGCACCGCGCTGAGCTACTTCCGGTCGGTAAAAAATCCGGTGAAACCTCGCTGGCGCTGTTTGGCTTCCGGACGGGAAATCCGACGCTGGCCCTGCTGAATAAAAAGTGGACATGGGAAGAGGTGATTAATGCGCTCAAATCCATGTCGCTGAGTGAGTTTATTGTGACGAAGCAGGCCGCCGATAAGGATGCGCTTAAAGCCAAGTTGACGGATTCAGAGCTGGCAGCCGTCGGATGCCGGGTGGCGCAATCTGAAAGTTTCTGGGTTGAGCCGAAACTGGAAGAGGCCAAGACACTGGGGTGATACGGGCAGGCGGTACGTTAAAGGAGACACCATGAAAACCATCGATAACGATCAGCGCAGAAAGATCTTCGGACTGGCCAAGGCCGCTCACGAGCGGTCTGGAAGTTCGCTGCCGTTGAATGATTGGCGGCACCGCCAGCAAACGGAACTCGGCATTGAAACTCTGAGCAATTGCCCTGCCGAGCTGGGGCTCAAGCTGATGAACCGGCTGCACCAGATCGCCGGGGATCTCCCTCCGGGCTCGCCGAAGGATCTTGCTGTTCCAACGCAACAGGGCCACGGAACAAAGTCCGCAAAGACCGGCCCGGCGGGCGGCCGTCCGAAAGGAATCCTTGAGTGGACAGGCGAACGGCAGGCGCTGATGACGAAAGTGGAAGCGCTGCTGACAGATATGGAACTGCCATGGGATTACGCCGACAACATTGCCAAACGGATGTTCGGCAACAGCGTTCTACGCGTGGACACACTCGACCGGCGACAGATGACCGCCGTGATTACCGCTCTGACAAAACGCCAGCAAAAGCATGGCGGACGGAGAACAGAGATCAGGGGTCAGGGATCAGAGGTCAGAAAGGAGAGAACTCATGGCTGATTTTCCATTCATGAAAGAGGTTGCGAAAAAAGATGTGAAACCGGACTTCGGCGATGACCGGCAGTACCTCAGTCCGTTTCTCACAGAACTGCAGGACGTGATCGGCCTTAAAAACACACTGGCACTCGTTGAGCAATGGGGCGGCGTGCCGCTGTATATTCCTGAAAGCATTCCGGACAACCACCGGATCGCCAAGTTAATCGGCAAAGACGCTGCGGATGCGCTGGCGCGGTACTGCGGCCGCGAACGGATCAACATTCCACTGGCAAGAGATTACAAACGGGCGCAGCGCAATGCCGAGATTTACAGCCGCTATAAGGCCGGTGAGTCTGCAAATGATCTGGCGATTCAATACGGACTTGGTGCGCGGCAGCTGTGGGAAGTCATCGGCGAAATGTGCGACCGGATTGTGCGCGAGAAGTACCGCAAAGTAATGAGGAAAAAATCATGAAACAGAATGCACCATGCGGAATGAAAGATGATGCACTGTTCCAGTGGGGGAGAGCTACGGCCGTCGCCGGTGGGAATGCGAAGAGCTCTGGGCGTAAGTCGGATCGACTGGCCTGCATGCTTAGAAAAATGATCTTCGAACTGGAGCGAGTCCGGGTTTTGCATTGGCAGTATTTTCATGAACGGTTTGGCTGGAGCGACCGCACATGCCGCGACGTGGCCAACTTCAGCGACGGGTATATCATCAGTTTTTCCGGCGGCTATGTTTTAAATATAAAAGCCAAGCCGGAAGAGTTTGCCGAAGGGAACGGACGCATCCGTAGCCAAGGCGAGAAGATGATCCACAGAGCAGATCGGGAGCAACAGGTTCGCGAAGAACTCTGCGGAGTCACGGTATGAGCAAGCGCCGCGATTATCACCGGGGATATTACCAGGAGAATGCTGAGGCGCTGTCTGAGCGCAAGCAGGAAGAGCGCGATAACTTTGATCGGGCCACAACGTACTGGCGGCAGAAGAAACTTTTGAATCGAGATCTGCCTTGGCTGATCAAAGGAATCCCGGACGCAATCGTCGAGCGGGCGCGGGTGGCTTATGACAAAGTGCTCGCTCAATATGAACCGGAAACTGTTGAGAAAAAAGCGCTTGTCTCAACAAGGAGAAAACGGTGAAGGATCTTCCCAAACTGATCCCAGCGCTTCAGCCCTGTAGAACGTGTGACCACTTTATTTTCCTGACCGGAGACGACGGCCACTGCTGCGAGGTTGGCGATGAAGTCCTTGGCTGGTGGATGGGTTGTAAAAAATGGTCTGACGATCTGGAGATTGAAAAGTGAACTGGCGCGAAAAATATGATTTTAATCGTGAGCCGGTGATCGACGGGCTGGCGTATCGCTATGAGGGCGGAAAGAGCGAGCCGCAGATCTGGCGGCGACCAGTGGCCACGCCGGGATGCAATTACGAGATTCATGAAGCATTTGACATCAGCGATGCCGGTGAAGCCCGCTGCAAACGCGAGTGGCGACGGTTGTGCGATCGAGCTGGCGATGATTGCTGACTGCACTGCGCTTCGTGGCGCGAAGATTGAAAAGGAGATCGGGTGAAAATTACGAAAGAACAGAGAGCAGCATGTGCAGCAACGCTTAGCGGTCCTTGGGGGCGCGTGAAGCTTTTGTGCGACGGATATGAGGTTGTTTTGACGGTTGAATGCTATAAGCCTCTGAAATACCGCGTGATGACCTATGTGAACGGTTTTTTTAAAGGAGAATGGATTTCCGCAGAAAAAACCTATCCGGAGCAGAAGTTTTTGAGGAAGTCGGTCAGGCCGGTGTATTCTGCTGCGTTCATTCGAAAAATGGAAAAAGCGGTAGGGAAACGGTGGGTGGCGCAGGAGCCGGTTTATAAAAAAACTATCACCACGTATATGCCGGACTGGGC
>JAQUXG010000206.1:0-758 GCA_028692515.1 Kiritimatiellales bacterium
AGGAGCCCTTGACGGGCCAGCGCGGTGCGGTAGAGCTTCGGTGAATGGTCGGGGCCGAAGAGCGTGTAGGCTGTTTCGCGGATCACACTGTTCATCGGTTCCACCGACAGGTTTTTCAACGTGGATTTCTCCCCGTTTGCCAGTCGGTATGGAACCAACACATTTAACTCGATGGCATTCAACCGATCTTTGCCGACCAGCTCGACCTTCTTCTCTTTTCCTGTCCAGCCAACACGTTGATTCCAGAATGATTCTTCCAATGCGTGGAACGACCCAAACGCCGCATACTGCGCAAGGGCGCAAAGTCGCCGGACGGGATGGTTAAGTGGACGCAGGCCGGAAAAATTCCAGTCCGATCGGGCAAGCGGCTCGACCTCGTCCCATTTATGCTGCTCCTTCCACCAGAGATCCCAGAGCGAGCGGAGTTCGGTTTTGGAAGCCTGCGGCCACTTGGCGCCGGGCTGTTTGGGAAACAGCCCGGAAATTCCCAGCAAAACGGAGTAGATGGTTTTCCAATCATCGCCGTACTGCGCGAGTACCGTCAGCGGAAGTTTTTGCGCCAGACGGCGAAACGGTGCTTTGTTGTGTTTGTAACCCAGCGCGGCGGCGGTTTCTTCGTAGAGTGCCTGCGCGTCGCCGCGCTGCTGAATGAGCCACGCCATCCGCTGGGTCTTCTGGCGGAGCCGTTCTTCGCCCGCACTTTCCAACCATTGGAAAATTTCGTCTGGCTTTCTTCCAAACATTGGAAACTCTGCCGC
>JAQUXG010000206.1:768-3747 GCA_028692515.1 Kiritimatiellales bacterium
TTGTATGGATACGCAGACACATCGATACTCTCAAGATCGGTGATAGACATATCGTAATACGATATATGTATGGTGCCGGGCGGAAAGAGCGAGTCGTCGGGTACGGCGGGGAACCAGGTGATGTGAAAGCGGACGTTGGCGTAGCGTGAATCGGTGTGGTGTCCGTGGTTTTTCCAATCATTGGAAAAAATGTGGATTTCCGCGTCGCCGGCGACTCGTCGTTTTTCGCGGCCGATCCGCAGAACCGCGCCGAGAAAGTCCGGCCCGGCTTCGAGATTCCAGCGGCCGGGATTTTCGATAACGAGCGGCTCACCGCGTGAGGTTTTCAGATTTTTCGGACGAAGATGCTCGTCGAACCAGAGGGCGTGAAGATGACGCTCGCTGTAGGGAAAATAACGGCCGGGCGCTTCGTGAACTTTGCCGAAGGCCAGTAGACTGCGGTATGCCGTCGCCCGCGGGAAAAACTCTTCCTGAATGGGCGGTGCGGCGTACATCAAGGTTACCCTTGTCCAGCGTTCGGAAAGTCGAACTCGGTTTCGAAAAGCTCTTTGAATTTTGCGGCGGCGGCGACTTCGTCGGAGCCTTCCGCCCGAAGCGTTATCTGCGTGCCCTGCTCAAGGCCGAGCATCAGCAGCTCCAGCGCGGAGCCGATTTCGCAGTGACCCATCGGAGCGACAACGGAAATTGTGCTTTTAAACCCGGCGATCGCCTGCGTAATCACAGCGGTCGGCCGGCAGTGAATGCCCGCTTCATTTTTTATAACTGCCGTTACTTCAACCATAAGAGGCGCGAATCATGCCGTCCGGCTGTATTTTTTCAACCCTTATCTTAAAAACATTTCCCGGTCGTCTTGCGCGGGCAGGTATCTTTTCCGCAATGATAGCAGATTTCGTTGGCCATGGATTCGCCGCGGAAAAAGGCATCCAGATTGCCCAGCGTAGTTTCGGCGATATTGCCCAGCGCCTCTTTCGTAAAGAAGGCCTGATGCGCGGTAACCAGCACATTCGGGAAGGTGAACAGCCGCGCCAGCACATCGTCGGTCAGCACCTCATCGGAGCGGTCTTCAAAGAAATATCCGTCTTCTTCCTCATAGACATCCAGCCCGGCCGCCCCGATCTTTCCGGTCTTCAGCGCGTCGATCAAATCCTTGGTTTCAATCAGTCCACCGCGACTGGTGTTGATCAGCATTACGCCGTCTTTCATCTGCGAGAGGCTTTTCGCGTTGATCATGTATTCGGTTTCCGGCGTCAGCGGGCAGTGCAGGCTGATTATGTCCGACTGCCGGTAGAGCTCCGCCTCTTCTACATACTCAACGCCCGCCCCATCGGCCCAGTCTGTTTTCGGGAAGCGGTCAAACGCCAGCACGCGCATGCCAAAGCCCTTGAGAATGCCCGCCAGAATCTGTCCGATTCGCCCGGTGCCGATGATTCCGGCAGTTTTGCCGTGCAGATCGAAGCCGAGCAGTCCGCCGAGCGCAAAGTTGCTGTCGCGGGTGCGGTTGTAGGCTTTGTGCGTTTTGCGGTTCAGCGTCAGAATCAGCGCAACGGCGTGTTCGGCGACAGCGTAGGGCGAATAGGCTGGCACGCGACCGACATGAATCCTGCCGAAAACCGACTTAAGATCCACGTTGTTGTATCCGGCACAGCGCATCGCGATCACGCGGATTCCTTTATTAAACAGAATATCCGCCACCGGGCCGGAAAGATCATCGTTCACAAATGCACAAACCGCATCGTAGCCCGCCGCCAGCGGCGCAGTGTCTGCCAACAGCCGGTTGTTGATGTATTTAATCTCATAGCCGTGTTTCTTATTGGCCGCATCAAAAAATTCGCGGTCATACGGCTTGGCGTCAAAAAAGATAATTTTTTTCATAGAGGACTCTCTGTTTTTCAGATTCCCAAGGTACTGCTTTTCCAAGGTTTGGAAAAACTCTTTCCTGTCTAATTAAGCCGCGCCTGTGCGCTTGCCCGCACAGACGGTTCATGCTTAACTGGGCGCCCGATTTTACAAGGACAGGACTATGAAATTTGCACTGAGCTGGCTGAAAGAATATGTGGATTTTGATGACACTCTCGAGGATCTCTCGGACAAACTGACGTTTGCCGGACTCGAAGTCGAAAACATCGAGACGCTCGGCGGTACCTTTGAAGGCGTAATCGTCGGCGAAGTGCTGTCCATTGAGCCGCATCCGAACGCCGATAAACTGCGCCTCTGCACCGTGAACTACGGCGCGGCCGAAACGTTACAAGTGGTCTGCGGCGCACCGAACGTCACGGTCGGCGGCAAATACCCATTCGCCCCCGTCGGCACCACCCTGCCCTGCGGTATCAAACTCAAGAAGGCTAAAATCCGCGGAGTTGAATCGCTTGGTATGCTTTGCGCCAAAGACGAGCTCGGCCTCGGCGAAGACCACTCCGGCCTGCTCGTTCTCGATTCTGCACTGAACCCCGGAACGCCGCTGGCCGACGTCATGGGCCCGGCCGAAACCGTCTTTGAACTCGAAATCACGCCGAACCGCCCCGACTGCCTCAGCATCATCGGTATCGCCCGCGAAGTCGCCGCCATCTACGGCAAACCGCTCAAAATGCCTGCCGTCGAATTGAAAGAAACCAGCTCGCCGGTTGAGAAGGAAATCGCCGTCGAGGTTCAGGATTCTGTCAAATGCCCGCGTTATACCGCACGTGTTTTGAAAAACGCCAAAATCGGCCCGTCACCCGACTGGATGAAACGCCGCCTCGAAGCCTGCGGCATCCGCTCCATCAATAACGTCGTCGACATTACCAACTATGTCCTGCTCGAAACCGGCCATCCTCTGCACGCTTTCGACGCCACCCTGATTCACAGCGGAAAAATCATCGTCCGTCATGCCGCCAAAGGCGAAAAGTTCACCACGCTCCACGACGTCGAACGTCAGCTGACCGACGACATGCTTGTCATCGCCGACCCGGAAAAAGCGATCGCGCTCGGCGGCGTCATGGG
>JAQUXG010000207.1 GCA_028692515.1 Kiritimatiellales bacterium
GGCTCAAGCTGCCGGTCTCTCCGCCGAAAATGCTTTCGCTGACGGTTCCGCCGTAAAGAGCCAGTGATCGATTCATATAATCCAGCCAGCCCTTAACCGGAGTCCCCGTGAGATCCATCACGTCCATCAGGTGCTCCATCTCTCCATTGATAAAGACAGACAAGGCACGGGAATTGGGAATGCAGGCTTCAAGCTGAAACGCCCCGGAAGCGCACACGCCGGAGGGCACCTTCGGACTCCATCGGTTCACCACCGGAGCCGCACACAACGCCGCCAACCGGCTTCCCGGAACCGCCTGATCGACTTCCACAATCTGAAGCGATCCGTTCGCGGGAGCCAGCGTCACCTCAGTCGTCTGCACCTGTTCGGCCAGCGACAGAAGAACCCGTAACTCCGCCTCAAGAATTTTAAAAGTCCCCTGCGGCACTTCGGGCGCGCCGCCCTGGGCCGTTTGCATGCTTTGCTCCAACTTCTCGGAAAAACTCCCGAGAAGACCGTCAATCCCGGTCTTATATTCCGCAATGAGACGTGCGGGTTGCAGTGCAATCCGCAAGGTCGGGCTGCGTTTGGCCAACAGGACTCCTCTGACGGCAGAAACCCGATCCGCGCCTTGTTCAACAATCGACGGGGTTGTTCCCAAAACCAGCACGCCGTCGCGATAAACAGACAGCAGCCCCTTCTTCGCAACCGCGTTGGTATAAGCCGCAAGCGCGGCCTCATCCACTTCAACCATCGCAAAAATATTCGTTGGACTCATCATCACAACAGCAAAGCCTTTGCCGGCCGGAATTCCCGCCAGTTGCGGATCGCCCAGTTGAGCCCCGAGCATCGTTCCGATCATCGCGCCGGACATCATCGGCGAAACCTGTGAAGCGACCGACCCCGTTCCGTCCAGAAAGCCGTGGAAATCAGAAACCGTCAGCGTCAGCATCGCGTCATCCAGCGCGACCGGTTGTTCGATAGTCGACACCGGTTGTTCCGGCGACGCCACCTTCGGGGCCGTCGGAGCCGCTGGCCTCACCAGCACCAGAACGACCGCCAGCATCAACCCCAGAACAATCACAATTCCTATCCATTGAATTCGTTTCATACGTTTCTCCCTTTAATCCGCGCACTTTGCCCCAAATCCATATCTGACGCGATTATAAATTCGAATTGTGTTTGTAAGAATCACACCCTGCGCATCGCAAAATCCTCGGATTCCCACCCTTCGTGTCGCGCCGCAGCCCGTCGGCGGAGGCGGATGAAAGATTGAACGCCCCGCCCCGGTGTTTAGGGCGGATCATCCCTTTCTATTTCTGATTCAGGAAAACCAAACAGGCAGCATACTATTTATGGGCAGAGTAACAGACCCGACGAAGTCACAATAAATCGGAACTTTTTGCGTTCTGTGCGTTCTTTCGCGGTGAAATGCTTCCAAAGGTTGGAACGGCTTGACCTCGGAGGCGGTTTTAAAGAGCATGGGCGGCTGATTTTCAACCAAGGAACCATCTGAACTATGTCCGACGCACCGCTGTTTGATCCCGTCCCGTTTGTCGCCAAAGATTTATCCATCGGCCCCCGGCAGATCGCCGCCGTCGCCAAACTTTTCGCCGAAGGGGCAACCGTCCCTTTTATCGCCCGCTACCGCAAGGAAGCCCACGGCAACCTCGACGAAGTCCAGATTCTGAACATTCAGGAAAAGCTGACCTACTACAACACCCTCGAGTCGCGCCGCGTGACGATCCTCAGCTCGATCGGCGAACAGGGCAAGCTGACCGATGAACTGCGCGAGCAGATCGAGCGGACAATTTCCAAGACCGAACTGGAAGACCTTTACCTGCCCTACAAGCCAAAGCGCCGCACCCGCGCGACGATCGCCAAGGAAAAAGGGTTGGAACCGCTGGCCGACCTGATCCGTTTCCAAGCATTGGAAACCGACCCGGCGACCGAGGCGGCAAAGTATATCAACGCCGAAAAAGAAGTCGCCACCGCCGAGGATGCGCTGGCCGGTGCGCACGATATTGTGGCCGAGCAGATTTCCGAGCGGGCGGACGTTCGCGCGCTGATCCGCGAGGCCTATTTTAAAACCGGCGTGATCGCCTCCGAGCCGGTCAAGGCGGACGCCAAGCCGGAAACTTCGAAATACAAAGACTATTTTGATTTCAGCCAGCCGATTTCCGACATTCCGTCGCACCGCTACCTGGCGATCCGCCGCGGCGAAACCGAAGGCGAACTGCGCCGCAAGCTGGTGATCGACGCCGACAAGCAGATCGAAAAAATGAAAGAGCTCTGTAACGTGAATCCGGCGTCGCCGTTCGCCGAGCAACTTGAAAAAACGGTTCAGGACGCCTACAAACGAATGCTGACGCTGAGCGTCGAAATCGACGTCTCCGTTGAAATGAAAATGAAAGCCGACCGCGCCGCCGTGGAAATTTTCGCCAAGAATCTACGCAGCCTGCTGCTGGCCGCGCCGTACGGCGAAAAGGCCGTGATCGGCATCGACCCCGGCCTGCGCACCGGCTGCAAGTGCGTTGCGATCGACGCGACTGGCAAATATCTCGATACCGTAACCATCTATCCCGAGCAAGGCGCGGAAAAAACCCAGCAGGCGCAAGTCACGCTGGCGAAGTTTATTGAAAAACATCAGCCACAGGCCATCGCCGTCGGCAACGGCACCGCCGGACGCGAAACGGAAGCGTTTGTGAAAAAGCTGCTCGTGTTGATGAAGAAAAAAGATGTCAGCGTGGTTTCGGTCAGCGAGGCGGGCGCGTCGGTTTACAGCGCATCGGAAATCGCCCGCGAGGAGTTTCCGGATCTCGATCTGACGATTCGCGGCGCGATCTCAATCGCCCGACGGCTGCAGGATCCGCTGGCCGAGTTGGTGAAAACCGATCCGAAGTCGATCGGCGTCGGGCAGTATCAGCACGACGTGTATCAGGAACTGCTGAAGGAAAAACTCGACGAAGTGGTGGTGAGCTGCGTAAACCGCGTCGGCGTGGAACTCAACACGGCCAGCGCCCCCCTGCTCTCGCGCGTGGCGGGGATCGGCGAAAGCCTGGCCAAAAAGATTGTGGCCTACCGCAACGAACACGGCGCGTTTAAGAGCCGTCAGGAACTGACAAAAGTTCCGAGCCTTGGACCACGCGCGTTTGAACAGGCGGCAGGCTTCCTGCGTATTCACGGCGGAATCAATCCGCTCGACGCGTCATCGGTTCATCCGGAGCGCTATAAACTGGTCGAACAGATTGCCGCGGATCTGGGCGAGCCGCTTGAGAAGCTGGTCGGCCACGTTGAGATCGTCAGCAGCATTAAGATTGAAAAGTACACCGGCGGCGACGTCGGCGAGCTGACGCTGAAGGACATTATCGACGAGTTGAAAAAACCGGGCCGCGACCCGCGCGAACAGTTCGAGGAAGTCGGCTTCCGCGACGATGTGATGACCATGAACGACCTGAAGGAAGGCATGGAGCTGAAGGGGATCGTCACCAACGTGACGGCCTTCGGCGCGTTCGTCGATATCGGCGTGCATCAGGACGGACTGGTTCACATCTCCCAGCTGTGCGACCGCTTTATCAGCGATCCGGCGGAAGTGGTGCAGGCGGGCGACCGCATTACCGTCAAGGTTCTGGAAGTCGATCTCGACCGTAAACGGATTTCGCTGACGGCCCGCAAGGATGGAGGCAAGACCGCTCCGGCCCGGGGCGGTGCGCCGCAGCGCCCGCAGCAAAACAAGCCTC
>JAQUXG010000208.1 GCA_028692515.1 Kiritimatiellales bacterium
GCGGAGCTCTTTTTCGTAGAGGTGCGGTTCGAGCAGGAAAGAGTCGTGGCCTTTGTCGGAGTGCACGATAACGTAATTGACCGGAACCTGACCTTCTTCGAGCTTCTGCCGGTAATATTCCTGTTCTTCGGGATAGAAGCAGTAATCGTCGTCGATGGTGAAAATTGTGTAGCGCTGGTGCTGACAGTTCTTAAACAGCGTGACGTAGTCCGACGCGCCGCAGTCGCGCAGCAGATGATATTCCGACCAGGCGGCGATCAGCCGAAGGTAGCTGTTGGCATCGAAGCGGCGCACGAGCTTGCGACCCTGATGCAGAATATAGGATTCAAGCGGCGTGCGGACTTTGTACCACGAAAACTCGTCGTATTCCTGCTCCCAGCGGTTCTGGGCGCGCTCTTCAATGAAGTCGAGCGAGACAAAGGTTTTGTGCGAGATCATCCGTGCCAGAGCGAGGCCTCGTATCGGCGGTTCATTGTCGTAATAGTCGCCGTTGCGGAAGTTGGGATCGTTTTCAATGGCAAGAATCTGCTCAATGTTGTGTGCGCGGATCAGCGTGGTGGGCTCAATACCGCAGGCAATGGCAATGACGCGGTCAGTGATTTGCGGATAACGTGCTGTCAGATTAGCGGTGAGCATTCCGCCCAGCGATGCGCCGATGACGGCGTACAGCTTTTCGATGCCGAGGTGTGCGAGAAGCGGGAGCTGCGAGTCAACGATGTCGCTGAAATGAATGTGCGGAAAGCTTCCGCCGTACGGCTTCCCGGTGGCCGGATTAATCGATGCAGGTCCGGTTGATCCGTAACAGCCGCCGAAGTAGTTGATGCAGATAACGAAGAACTTGTTGGTGTCAACGATTCCGTCCGGGCCGAGGTAGTCGCTCCACCAGCCGTTCTGACACTCCGCGTTCCATCGTTCCCCGACGCCGGGAACGGACGGGTTGAATCCGGCGGCATGTTGCGAGCCGGTCAGCGCGTGAAACAGCAGGATGGCGTTGTCGCACTTCTCATTGAGCGTGCCCCATGTTTCATAGGCCAGCGTGACGGGGCCGAAGGCGGCTCCGCTCTGCAACGTCAGGGTGTCGTAGGTATAGAACTGTGTTTCAACGGTTTTCATAGGCTTGGTATGGAGCAATGGAATACCGGAATTTCTTCCAATACTCCATCATTCCTTCACTCCATTATTCCAATTTTATTTCAGTGCCTGAGTGAGATCGGCGAGAATATCGTCGATATGCTCCAGTCCGATCGACAAACGGATCAGGCCCGGCGTGATGCCGCCTTCCGCCTGCTGCTCGGTGGTGAGCTGCGAGTGCGTAGTCGTTGCCGGATGAATCGCGAGGCTCTTTGCGTCGCCGACGTTGGCGAGATGCGAGAAGAGCTGAAGCTTTTCAATGAACGTCTTGCCGGCCTTTTCGCCGCCTTTGAGTTCGAAAACGACGGTGGCGCCGTACCCGTTTTTGAACAGCTTCTTCGCAATTTTGTGCGACGGATGGCTGTGCAGTCCGGGATAACGAACCCATTCGATCTCGCTCTGATGCTCAAGGAACTTCGCGACGGCCAGCGAATTTTCGCAGTGACGCTCCATGCGCAGCGCGAGGGTTTCGATGCCTTGCAGGAACTGCCACGCATTGTCGGGCGACAGACACGCGCCGAGGTTGCGCAGCGGCACGAGCCTCATCCGCAGGATATAAGCGAGCGGGCGAAGCCCGTCCGGCAGGTCGATCGCGTAACGGATGCCGTGATAGCTTTCGTCCGGTTCGGAGAGCAGGGGATGCTTGCCCGTTGCCCAATCAAATTTTCCGGAGTCGACCACGATGCCGCCGATGCCGTTGCCGTGTCCGCCCAGCCATTTGGTGAGCGAATGCACCACGATGTCCGCGCCGTGCTCGATCGGTCGGATCAGATGCGGCGTGGTGAACGTGCTGTCCACGATCAGCGGCAGTCCGTTGTCGTGCGCAATTTTTGCGATCGCCTCAATATCAGAAACATCGAGCGACGGGTTGCCGATGGTTTCGGTATAAAGGGCTTTCGTTTTTTCCGTGATTGCTTTGGCGAAGTTTTGCGGATCGGACGGATCGACAAAGTGCACCTTGATGCCCAGCTGCGGCAGGATGTTGTTAAACTGCGTGTAGGTTCCGCCGTAGAGGTTGCTCGATGCCACAATCTCATCGCCCGCCTGAGCGAGGTTAATGATGCTGTAGAAAATGGCCGCCGTTCCGGACGCCACGGCAAGAGCGGCAACGCCGCCTTCCAGTGCGGCGACGCGCTGTTCGAGCACGTCGTTCGTCGGGTTCATCAGCCGTGTATAAATGTTGCCCAGCTCTTTCAGGCCGAACAGGTTCGCGGCATGTTCCGTGTCGCGGAAGACATAGGCACTGGTTCTGTAAACTGGAACCGCACAGCTTCCTGTGGAGTCCGGGGTGTAGCCGGCATGCAGGGCCAGTGTTTCAATGTTTTTGCTCATGGTGTTCCTCTCTTTCTTTAAAACTTCAGCAGGCAGAGAGAAACGGAGATGCGGTTGACCGTCAACTTTCCCCTTGCGGGGCGCATCGCCTTTTGCAAGGCCGTGGCACCTTGGGTTGTCAGGTTGCCGGGCGATTCACACGCCTCTCTGAATGCATGAAACGCAACATACCCGATTTATTTTTCCTGTCAACACCTCTTCATAAAAAAACACGATAAAAAAGATCGTTGTTCGCGTGTTTGCGGTTTTTCCTTCCAAACATTGGAAAAATTGAATGAAAAAGTTCCACCCGACCAACGGGAGAGAGGCCGCACGAATGTGCGGCAATGACCGAAGGGAGTGGCAATGATTTTAAAATCCGCTACGGTCTTTCTCATGCGCAGATTATTGATCCTCTTTTCAATGTTTTTTTTGGCCTCGGCTCAGGCCGATACCGACCGGTTGCTTCAGTCACTTAAACCGGATGGACACGTCAATGACTTTGCCGGGGTTATGAGTTCTTCTGACCGCGCCGCAACCGAACGGCTGCTGACTGAGCTGGAGCAGAAAACCGGTGCGCAGGTGGCGGTCGTCAGCTTGAAGTCGCTCGACGGCGGGCAGATCGGCGATTTTTCCACCCGGCTGTTCGAGCGCTGGGGCATTGGACAGAAAGGCAAAGACAACGGCATTCTACTGCTCGGCGCAACCGGCGAAGGCCGCGGCAACCGGTTGCAGATTGAAGTGGGCTATGGACTCGAAGGCGTCATCCCCGACGCGGCGGCGGGCCGGATTCTCGATAACTATGTTCTTCCGGGCTGGAGTCAGGGACAATATGGAGCTGCGATGGCGAATGGCGCGGCGGCGATTGCACAGCGGATTGCTGCGGACAAAGGCGTTACGCTTTCCGGTATGCCGACTTCTATGCAGCGAACCCCCGCGAAGCGCGGGTTTCCTCTGATGAATATAATTTTGTTGCTGATCTTTATTCCGTTTGCCATTCGTCATCCTTGGATTCTGCTGATGCTGTTGAGTAGCGGCGGCGGATCAAGAGGCGGTGGTTTTGGTGGTGGAGGCTTCGGCGGTTTCGGTGGCGGAATGTCGGGCGGCGGCGGTGCGTCGCGCTAAGGAACTGGGAGAATATGTTTATGAAAAAAATACAACCGGAACAATTCACGGAACAGTTAAAATCCGTTTGCGGCGATAATTTGCAGTCGGTGATGCTGTACGGCTCGGCGGCGGCGGGCGACTACGTCGAAAAAGGATC
>JAQUXG010000209.1:0-2904 GCA_028692515.1 Kiritimatiellales bacterium
CCGTCTGTGCCGAGGCCGAGCAGTCCCAGAGGAATCCGTTCGATCCGGCTCAGATCATTATGAAACGCCTGTGCGGCGGCTTCAATCGGCAGGTCGGTTCTTGTTTTTCCAAGCATTGGAAAAAACGGAGAGATCGTTCCGAAATTACTCTGCGGGTCGTTGGCGGGAACGTAACGTTCGTCGCTGAGGAACAGTTGTCCATGTGCTGAAAGACCTTCTTCGGCGGTGCGGCGGTAAATTTCGAGCGGGGTACGTCCGCCAGCGAGCATGATGCCGTCATCTTTTCCAAGCATTGGAAAAATCTGCCGGAAATTTTCCAAACATTGGAAAATCAGCGATTCCACGTCAGGGAAAACTTTAAGATGGATGTTCATGGTTACGTATTGCTCGTTACGCAGTACGTTCTGCCAGCAGTTTATTGATGGCGCCAGCGGCGCGGCGGCCTTCGCCCATGGCGAGAATAACCGTGGCGGCTCCGAGGACGATATCGCCGCCGGCGAAGACGCGGTCGAGCGAGGTCTTGCCGGTGTCGTCGACGATCAGCGTGCCCCATTTGCTGGTTTCGAGCCCGGGGGTGGTTTGGCGGATGAGCGGGTTGGATTCGTTGCCGATGGCGACGATGACGGTGTCCACATCCATTTCAAATTCACTGCCTTTGATTTCGATAGGGCGGCGGCGGCCAGAGCTGTCGGGTTCGCCGAGTTCGTATTTCAGAACTTCCATGCCGCAGACCCAACCGCGTTCATCGGCGAGGATGCGTTTGGGATTGCGCAGGGTGTGGAAGATGACGCCTTCTTCTTTGGCGTGAGCGACCTCTTCGACGCGGGCAGGCATTTCGGCCTCAGTGCGGCGATAGATCAGGTGAACTTCTTCGGCGCCGAGGCGGATGGCGCTGCGCGCGGCGTCCATGGCGACGTTTCCGCCGCCGAGTACGGCGACTTTTTTCGACGGGAAGATCGGGGTGGCGGCGCGGTCGTCGTAGCCTTTCATGAGATTGGCTCGCGTCAGATATTCATTGGCGGAAAAAACGCCGACGAGGTTTTCGCCGTCAATGTTCATGAATTTCGGCAGACCGGCACCGGTGCCGATGAAGAGGGCGTCGTAGCCGTCTTTTTCAAGCAGGTCGGTGAGGCGGCGGGTGCGGCCGATGACAAAGTCGGTTTTAATTTCCACGCCCATGGCTTTGAGACTGCTGATTTCCTGGTCGACGATGGCTTTGGGCAGACGGAATTCGGGGATGCCGTAAAGCAGGACGCCTCCGGGGCGGTGGAAGGCCTCAAATACCGTAACGTCGTGGCCTTCGCGGCGGACGTCGGCGGCGACAGTGATGCTGGCCGGGCCGCTGCCGATGATGCCGACTTTTTTGCCGGTGGCCGGTTTTACAGACGGCGACTGGATTAATCCGTTCTCGCGTTCCCAGTCGGCGACGTAGCGTTCAAGGCGGCCAATCGAGACGGCCTTATCGACTGACTTGAGCGCTTTGCCGACAGTGCAAGGAGCCTGACACTGACTTTCCTGCGGGCAGACCCGCCCGCAGACGGCGGGAAGGAGGCTGCTCTCACGGATGACGCCGATGGCGGCCTGATAGTCGCCTTCGGCGATTTTTCCGATGAAGGCGGGAATATCGATGCCGACGGGGCACCCTTTGATGCAGGGTTTGGTCGGGCATTGCAGGCAGCGTTCGGCTTCGAGTTTCGCCTGTTCTTCGGAATAGCCCAGTGCAACTTCCTGCATGTTTCCGCGCCGCACGGCGGGATCCTGCGCGGGCATTTCCTGCGCGGGAATGGCGAGGCGCCGTTTAGGCGTGAGCGGGTTGGGTAAACCAGCCAGTTCGCGGCGGGCTTCTTCGGAAAGTTTTTCGGGAGTCAGATGTGACATGGTTTTAGACCTTAGGCTTATGACCTTCGATTTTTTCGATTTCTTCTTCGAGATGGCAACGGTGGTGATCGGCGTCTTCGCGTGGCTTATAGGCTTTCAAGCGGGTAATCATGTTGTCGAAATCAACGAGGTGTCCGTCAAATTCCGGGCCGTCGACGCAGACGAATTTGGTTTCGGAGCCGACAGTGACGCGGCACCCGCCGCACATGCCCGTTCCGTCCACCATGATGGTATTGAGCGAAACCATGGTGTGCACGTTATACGGGCGTGTGGTTTCGGCGCAGAATTTCATCATGATCGGCGGGCCGATCGCAACGGCAAGCGAGGGTTTTGGCGTGGCTTCGCACAGTTCTTTGAGCGGTGCCGTGACCAGCGCTTTGCGGCCGGTCGAGCCGTCATCGGTGCAGATGATCAGTTCATCGGCGATTTTGCGCATTTCGTCTTCGAGGATCAGCAGTTCCTTGTTGCGCGCACCCATGATGATAATGACTTCATTTCCGGCGGCTTTCATGGCTTGGGCAATCGGATGGAGCGGGGCGACGCCGATGCCGCCGCCGACGCAAACGACGCGGCCGAATTTTTCAATATGGGTGGGCTGGCCGAGCGGGCCGACGAGATGTTCAATCGTGTCGCCGACATTTTTCTGCGCGAGCAGGTGGGTGGTGCGCCCAACGGCCTGGAAAATAATTGTGATGGAGCCTTCGACGGGGTCAGCATCGGCAATGGTCAGCGGGATGCGCTCGCCGAAGTGGCTGTTGAGTTGAAGGATCACAAATTGTCCGGCGCGCCGTTCGCTGGCGATCAGCGGGGCTTCAATGCGCATCTGGAACACTTCACCGGAAAGCTGCTTTTTAAAAAGTATACGGTTCATAAGGGGCAGATTGTACGGGAAGAATCCGGATAAATCCAGAAATCAGAGGATAGAAATCAGAAGAAAGCGATTGAGAAAAGACACCGTTTCATAGAAGGACACAAAGGTAACGAAGGAGCCTGAAGTCTATGGCCTAAGGACTTTTACTTCTTCCG
>JAQUXG010000209.1:2914-3696 GCA_028692515.1 Kiritimatiellales bacterium
CTTTGGCTTCGGTGTCGCTCATTTGGGCGTAGGTGATGATGATCACCTTATCGCCGACCATGCCGAGGCGGGCGGCAGGGCCGTTGAGTTCAACTACGCCGGAACCGCGCTGGCCGGTGATGGCATAGGTAATCAGCCGCTCACCGTTGTTCAGGTTGACGACATGCACCTGTTCGCCGTCCAGAATGCCGGCGGCATCGAGAAGATTCTGGTCAATGCAGATACTGCCCGTGTAATAGAGCTCGGTACCTGTCAGGGTGGCCATATGAATCTTCGATTTGAGCATGGTTAATTGCATCGGACAGTTCCTCCAAAGGGGGCAGAATGTACCGCCGGATGACCAGAAACACACGAAAAAAATGGCAATAAAAAACCCCAACGTAAGCTGGGGTTTTCAAATCAAAGAAGAAAACGACTTACGCGTCAGCTTCTTCTTTGGCTTTCAGTTTGTTGCGTCGGATTATCCATGCACCGACTCCGCCGATACCGAACAGCGCGAAGGTTGCCGGTTCCGGAACCGCCTGCCAAGTGCTCAGCCCTGTTACAGTGTAGGAGCCGGGTATGTTAGATCCCGGAAGCTGGGCGGAGCCGCCAGGCCCCGTCGATCCGCTCGTGAATGTAAATGCAGTGTCGTATTTCCAATTTGTTGCAACCTCAAGAGTGGTTGCATTGAAAAGAACTGTAACGATATTGTCATTGAAGGCCAGTAAACCAGCGGGTGCGCTAAAGCTGGTTGTCCACTGTTCCACTACGGATGGCAACACAAATAGAGAAGTTGTGAT
>JAQUXG010000210.1 GCA_028692515.1 Kiritimatiellales bacterium
CGATCCGTGCAGGAACGGCACGCAGCCTTCGAATCCGCGAAAGGCAAGGCAGGCGCCGAGCGGCGTGCAGAGTTTGCAGGCGTTGGTCGTCGGCGTGCAGCAGCTCGACGGCTTGGGCGGCATCGTGGTTTTTTTTAGAAATTCCATGTTCAACTCCTTCCACCGGCAAAAAGAACTGCCCACGAATCACACGAATCTTCACGAATCCAACGGCACGTCATTCGTGCAAATTGCCACTTCGTTGCTCCACATTCGTGGAGCCCAGCTCGCCTGCGGCTCGGTTCGTGTAGATTCGTGGGTAAATAAATTTTCATGATCCGCCTCCGCAGGTTGAAGAGGTGCAACTCATGCACATGGCAGGCGTGCAGCCGATCGGCATAGAACGCGGCGCCGTGTGCTCTTTGGGTTTCGGATTGGCGCGGCGCGGGACAAACTTCCAGACCGGGCTCATCACGGAGGCGTGCACCTCTTTGGCGAAGTTGACGAGTCCTTCGAATCCGGCCAGCGCGATCTTGCGTTCGTGATTGTGGTCGCAGAACGCCACGCCGAGCTTGTAGGCGATCGGACGCTCCTTGACGCCGCCGATAAACAGATCGACGTCTTTTTCGAGCACGAA
The DNA here is from genome assembly GCA_028692515.1 of Kiritimatiellales bacterium. GTDB lineage: Bacteria > Verrucomicrobiota > Kiritimatiellia > Kiritimatiellales > Tichowtungiaceae > Tichowtungia. Next base: position 617 of record JAQUXG010000210.1, read on the forward strand.
CTTCGCCAGCTCGTCCGGGTTCGTATCGTCGAGCAGCACGGCACCCTCGTCGCAAAGCTCGTGAAGCTGTTGATAGTCTTCACGCGTTCCGGTCTGTGACCCTGCGACGACTGATTTCATGCCGATGGTGCGCAACGACCGAACCAGCGAAAACACTTTGAAGGCGCCACCGGTGTAGATCGCGGCTCTTTTGCCTTCGAGATCTTTCTTCATCCGCATCAGCTCGGGCATGATGCGTTTGACTTCCGAAGCGACCAGCGCCTTGGCGCGTTCCATGATCGTCGGATCGTCCTTAAAAACTTCGGCCACGTCGTAGAGCGACCTCGACATATCTTCGATGCCGAAATACGAAACGCGGATGTAGGGGATGCCGTATTTCTGTTTAATCATCTCGGCCAGCCGGGTGACCGACCCCGAACACTGCACCACATTCAACGCCGCGCCGTGCATTTTGCGGATGTCTTCGACGCGGCCGTCGCCGGTGATACGGCAGACCACATCAACGCCCATCTTTTTATAGTAGTCTTCAATCATCCAGATTTCGCCGGCCAGATTGAAGTCGCCGAGAATGTTGATGCTGTGCGGCTTGACGTCCGAAATGTCGCCGGTGCCGACGAGGTGATTCATCAGCGCGTCGCAGGCGGCGTGATAGCCGGCCTTCTTGCTGCCCTTGAAGCCTTCGCTGTCGACCGGAATGATCGGGGTGCCCAGTTCGGCTTCCGCACTCTTGCAGACGGCCTTCACGTCGTCGCCGATGACGCCAACGATGCAGGTGGCATAAACAAAAACCGCTTTCGGCACATAGGCTTTGGCCAGCTCGCGAATTGCGGCCGCCAGTTTTTTCTCGCCGCCGTAGACAACGTCCTGTTCCTGCATATCCGTCGAAAAACTCAGCCGGTGCAGATTAGGCCCAGAGGAAAGCGCGCCGCGAATGTCCCATGTGTAAGCCGCGCAGCCGATCGGGCCGTGCACGATGTGCAGCGCGTCGGCGATCGGATAGAGCACGACGCGCGAACCGCAGAAGCTGCAGGCGCGCTGACTGACCGATCCGGCGACGCTGGCTTTTTCGCAGGCCATTTCGAACGCGCCCTTCCCGTCGTGCACCTGCGCCTTGCGCTTCTCGAGGAGTTCTATGTTTTCCGTGCTCATAAGTTGCCCTCCTTATTGCACGAGGTATGCCAGTAGAGGTCGAAGGTCGAAAAGTCGAAGGTCAAAAGTCGATGTAAGGTGCTGGGAGAGAAGGGAAAGAGAAAGACAGGCTTTAGTCCTTAGGCTTTGGGCTTTAGGCAATATGGAAGAACGGGAGAGTGAAATAATTGTCAGGTCATCGGGACACATCGCGAGATAAACCGCGGCAAATGGTTTGTTTCCGGTGACTTACAAAACAATGTGACAAAAATTTCACACGCCGGAAGCAGAAGGGAAACTTTTGTTACGCCGGAATGGGAGCCATTGGAAATATGAGATTTATGATCTGCCTCGATTACGATATTCGATGCGGGCGCGGGTCATGCGTTCACGAAGTCCGCCCTCTTTGAGGAAGTCCTGTTCGAGCCGGCGAAGCTGCTGATCGATAAGATAATTGGTCTGGTGGATTAAACAGATCGCGATGTTAGCGACGGTTTCCGGCGGGCGGGTTTCAACAAACTCCCGGTACATTTCGTATGTCTGCGGCTCTTTACGTCCGAGCTTACGAACGAAGAGCGCTTCTTTGCTGTCCGGTTCCCATATTGGCAGGTCGCGGACACGCAGATAGTCGAGGTAATCGTCGAGCAGTTCTTCGAGACTGGCGCGGGCGACGTTTGTCAGTTTGATCTCCGTTTCTTTGGAGGTGAGCGCGGCCTTGCTGCCTTCAAGGATGTTTTTCTTTCCCGATCTCGCAGACTGGATCATCTGGTCGACGGTGCGGTCGCCGCGTGAAAGATATTTATGCGCAAAGCGAAAGGTGATGTCGTAAACCACTTCGGCTTTCTGAAAGGAGAGCAATGTCTGGTAATCGCCACGGGGCGGGAGAATGGGATGAGAGTTATGGGAGTCAGGAGACTCATTTTCTCCATTACTCGCATGCTTCCCATTCTTTCCATTGGTTGACATGCAGAGGTTTTAGCAGAATCTTCCAAGGGTTGGAAAGTTTTGAACCAAAAATTCCAACCCTTGGAAAACGCGCCCTGTGGCCTGACTCCTGCCCTGCTCCTCAGCTCCACCAGATGCCGCGTTTGCGCGGGTTGCCGAAGGATTCAAAGGCGTCGCCGGATTCGCGCAGGACGTCGTCGAGTTCTTCGATGGTGAAGTCGAAGCCTTCTTGGTTTGCGGTGCTCACGAAGAGATCTTTGGGTCCGATTTCATCGTATTTGAGCCGGAGGACTTTGTCTTTTCCGCCGGCGATTAATAAACGTTCCACTTCTTTTTTGGCCATGGGGCTCCTTTCAAGAGTCTAAGGTCTGAATGTCTAAAGTCGAAGGTCGGGAGTCTGAAGGTCGCGGGCCGGAAGCGGATGGGATTCTCCGACTTTCAGACCTTTGACCTTCTGACTTTCCTGCCCGCAGTGCTACAGCGTTGCAGGCGGGTGACCGCGCGCAAAGCGCGCTCTACATCACCAGTTCGAACCTGGATTCATCCGCATCACGATCAATCTTGTTCATGATGACGCCGAGGATCTGTTCGAGCAGGCGGATGCCGCCAATGTATCCGGCTGTGGGAAAGTAGCTGTGCCCTATCCGGTCAAGGATGGGGAAGCCGTGCCGCACAAACGGAATGTCTTCATCGCGGGCGATGTACTTGCCGTAGGTATTGCCAATGAGCAGATCGACGGGCTCGTTCCTGATCCATTGATGCATGAGGAACATGTCGGCCTGCGGACCGTTTTTGACGTTGAGGTTGGGGACCTTGTCGCCGACGATTTCGCGAATCCGCGTTTCGAATTTCTTACCGGGCGTACCGCTGACGATATGCACGGGGATCATGTTGAGATCCAGCAGGAATTCGGTGAGCGGGATGAGCTGATCGGGGTCGCCGAAGAGCGCAACCTTTTTGC
>JAQUXG010000211.1 GCA_028692515.1 Kiritimatiellales bacterium
CTTTAACCGATACCTGCTAATGAATAACCGGTAAGACCTTATGATTAATTCTGTTTTGAAGAAAATTTTTGGCTCCAAGAACGAGCGCGACATCAAAAAGATGCAACCGCTGATTCAGCAGATCAAAGAACTGGAAGAAAAATACCAGAAGCTTTCCGACGATGAACTGAAGGCGAAGACCGACGAGTTCCGCGACCGCCTCGCGAAGGGCGAAACGCTGGATGAGATTCTCCCTGAAGCGTTTGCGGCGGTGAAAAATGCCTGCCGCCGTCTGCTGGGCACGATGGTTCATGTTTCGGGCCGCGAGCTGGAATGGGATATGGTGCCTTTCGATGTGCAGCTGGTGGGCGGGATTACGCTCCATCAGGGCCGCATTGCGGAAATGATGACCGGGGAAGGCAAAACCCTCGTGGCGACGATGCCGGTTTATCTGAATGCGCTGGCGGGCAAAGGCGTTCATGTGGTGACGACGAACGACTTTCTTGCAGAGCGCGACTCGACCTGGATGGGAACGGTTTATGAATATCTCGGACTGACAGTGGGTTGCCTGAAGGGACAGATGCCGCCGCCGGAGCGCCGCGCGCAGTATGACTGCGATATTACCTACGGCACCAACAGCGAGTTCGGCTTTGACTATTTGCGCGATAATATGGCGATGCGTCCTGAGGATATGGTGCAGCAGCGCGGCCATAATTACGCGATTATCGACGAAATCGACTCAATCCTGATCGATGAGGCCCGCACGCCGCTGATTATCTCCGGCCCTGCCCCCTATTCGGCGGACGAGCAGTACCGCTCGATGAATGGAATTGTTCAGCGCATGGTTCGCCGTCAGCAGGAGCAGTGCGCGACGCTGATCGACGAAGCGAAGAAGATGCTGGAAGCGGGCGATACCGATGCGGCTCAGCGCCGACTCTATCAGGTGCATCAGGGCATGCCGAAGAACAAGCAGCTGGCCAAGCTGATTGAAGAACCGGCGACCCGCCGCCTGCTCGAGCAGGTGAATAACATGATGATTACCGATACCTATAAGCAGGAGGCCCGCAAGCTGCGCGAGGAGCTTTTGTTCACGGTGGACGAAAAGGGTCACGATGCCAGCCTGACCGACCAGGGTTGCGGAACGCTCTCGCCGGAAGATCCGGAACAGTTTGAAATGCCCGATCTGGCGACCGCCCTTTCGGAGCTCGAAGGCCGCGAAGGCCTCTCCCCGCAGGAAAAGATCGCGATGCGCCAGAAGCTGCAGGACGATTTCGCGATCCGCAGCGAGCGCATCCACGCGGTGAATCAGCTGATCCGCGCCCACTGCATCTATGAAAAAGATGTCGAGTACGTGGTGCAGGATAATCAGGTGATTATCGTCGATACCTTTACCGGCCGCCTGATGTCGGGCCGCCGCTGGAGCGACGGGTTACATCAGGCCGTCGAAGCCAAAGAAGGCGTGAAGATTGAGCGCGAGACGCAGACGCTGGCGACGATTACGATTCAGAACTATTTCCGCATGTACAAGAAGCTCTCCGGGATGACCGGTACTGCCGAAACCGAAGCGGGCGAGTTTCATGAAATCTACAAACTGGACGTGGTGGTTATCCCCACAAATCGACCGATCCGCCGCGTGGATATTAACGACCAGATTTATAAGACCAAGCGCGAGAAGTACAACGCGGTGATTGAGCAGATCAAGGACTGTCACACCAAGAAGCAGCCGGTGCTGGTCGGTACCGCCACCGTCGAAACCTCCGAGGTGCTCAGCCGGATGCTCGACCGTCAGGGCATTCCGCATAATGTGCTCAACGCCAAGAACCACGCGCGCGAAGCGGAAATCGTTTCGCTGGCCGGGCAGCCGGGTGCCATCACGATCGCCACCAACATGGCGGGCCGCGGAACCGACATTAAGCTCGGCCCGGGCGTCGTCTGGCTGAATCGCGACCAGATTCTGGATAAGTCGCTGGCACTGAACGTGACGCCGAAAGGCGAAAGCTCGCCGCTGAAGAAACTGCTGACCGAACGTCCGTGCGGCCTTTATGTGATTGGCTCCGAGCGCCACGAGTCGCGCCGCATCGACCGCCAGCTGCGCGGACGCTGCGCGCGTCAGGGAGACCCCGGGCTGTCGCGTTTCTATGTTTCGCTCGAAGACGATCTGATGCGCCTGTTCGGTTCCGACCGCATTGCGAATATTATGGAGCGCCTCGGCATCGCAGAGGGCGAAGTGCTCGAACATCCGTGGCTGAATAAGTCGATTGAGAAGGCGCAGGAGCGGGTCGAGCAGATGAACTTCGGCATCCGTAAGAATACGTTGAAGTATGACGACGTCATGAACCAGCAGCGCAATGTGATTTACGACTTCCGCCAGACTGTTCTGCGCAGTGAAGAGCCGCGCGAACAGCTTTACGATATCATCACCGATATCATCGAAGAAAATGCGGAGGCCCCCATCGAAGAATTCGTCGCCTGGGCCAATATCACCTTCCCGATCGGCCTGCGCGAAACCGATCTGCCCGCCGAACTCGATGCCGAAGCGCGCGTAACCATCGTTTTCGATCGCGTGAAAGAGGCCTACGAACTGAAGGTGACGCACGAAGATCCGGCGCGCGTGAAGGGCATTGAGCAGATGATTATTCTGCAATCCGTGGACGAACACTGGCAGGAATATCTGCGCAACATGGACAGCTTGCGCGAAGGCATCGGCCTGCGCGCCTACGGGCAGCGCGACCCGCTGGTCGAATACAAACGGGAAGCGTTCAACCTGTTCGGCGACCTGATGGATCGCATTAAAAATGAAATCGGGCAGAACATTTTCCGCACCGGCTCCTCCATGGAGGCGCTGCAGAGCTTCTGGACATCGCTGAATAAAATGATGGTCAGCAACCGTACGCAGCAGGAGCAGCCGTCTGCTATGGCGATGGCCAGACAAGCACGGCCGGGGCACGGCGCGCCGCCGGTTGATGTCCCCGCGCCGCAGCCGATCCGCAACACCGGCCCGGAAACCGGACGCAACGATCCCTGCCCGTGCGGCAGCGGCAAAAAATTCAAGAAGTGCTGCGGGCAGTAGGCGCGGAGAATTTCCAATGGTTGGAAAAACGGAAAATAAAACCGTGTTTCCCGGAAAAATTTGGGAGCCCGCGGCGCCGGAATCTCAACAGGTGAATCCCGACGGCCTGACGGACGCGATGAATCATCTGAAGTCACTGGCCGGTGCGGACGGCATTTCGCAGACGATGGTGATTTGTCATGGCCGCATGATTTGGCGCGGGGAGCTCGCCGACAGCTCGCATAATATTTTTTCCTGTACCAAGTCGATCCTGTCGATGACCACCGGCCTGCTGGTCGATGACGGGAAAATTTCTCTGGAGACCCGACTGTGCGATTTTGTCCCGGCGCTGACGCCGTTTTATCCGGACACGACGGTGCGGCACTGTCTTTCGCTGACGAACGGATACGATGCCGTTGATGCTGCCGATCCGTTTATGCCCGCCTCGCCGCTGTTTGCCCCCGGCACGGCGTTTCATTATGCCAATGCCGGATTCGATATGCTGGCGCTCGCGTTAACCAAAGCCGCCGGCGAGCCGCTTGATACCTTTTTTAAACGGCGCATCGCTGATCCGATCGGGATCGATTCGCGCTGGATGTGGGGCGACTT
>JAQUXG010000212.1 GCA_028692515.1 Kiritimatiellales bacterium
GGCAACAGCAAAACGTGCCTCACTCTCCTGAAGAACTTTTTCCAAAAACGAAATTCGTTGAAGAAGTGAGTCGGCATTCCATGTTGCCAACCCGCTACTCTTTCCAAACTCTTGGGTTGTATAGAGAATCAGTGCCGAATATTTTTCGTCGGTGAATTTTGTCTGCATCCAATTCGCCAGTGTATTCCAAAAGTTGGGATGATTATCAGTAAGCATGCCGCTATACTGTTTTGTTTCGACCTGCTCCTGCCCGCCGATCGAAACATCCCCCTGACTTTCAATCAATACAACCTGACCTCTCAACATTTCGTAGCACTTTTGCACAGCCACACAAAGCTGGTAGATCGTACCCTTAATTGACTCTGTAGCGTCATTTCGTTGTTTTTCAGTCATGTGATCATTCCATTTAAAAAAAATCGTCTTTTTTATTCCAAACTTTCGTCAACGCCTCAGCGCGAAAAACTTGATGTCTTTTACCGGATTGTTTAAAGGACGGGAAGATTTAAAACCGGAGATCAGCCGTCTTCGCCTCAGGCTGCGCCGCGCCACAGGAAATCAAAAGTCGGAGGCAAAGACCATTCACACTCCGTCCTGACTCCGATGAGGGAGATTTTGAGATCCTTGCGATCTCTCGCGGCAAATCCCCATCTCAACCTTCCAATGTTCGGAAACTTCTGCGCCCTTTGCGCCTTTTTGCGGCCAAATGCTTTCCAAGGTTCGGAAAATCCGCGTCCATCCGCGATATCTGCGGTCAAAATTTTTCCAATGATTGGAAACTCCATCAAATTCATTCGGCGTTATGGCTGTCGATATATCGTATTACGATATATGTATCCTGATTTTACCCATTAACTTGTCCTGCATAGCCCCGGCGAAGCATGGATGATTTTGCCGCAAGACACCGGACTCTATCTCCGCATCCGTTCGCGGCGCGGTTAGAAAATCAGCGGTTCGATGAGAAATTTCCAATCGGGGGTTGCGATCTGAGGCTAAATCCGGATGATGCCCTGCTCACTGAAGGGACCGACGGTCTGCGTCAGCTCTTTTGCCATTTTATATCAGATTTAGGTGTGAGGTATTTACCACCCATTCACTTTGTTCATTAGAGAAAACATCCGAGGAAAACCGAGTATAGTTCAACTGTTTCTTCTCGGAGCCTCTCGGTATTCCCTCTAGCGGAGCGGGTGGTGAAAGAATATTTGTCAGGTAATTTTATATTGGAGGAGACGTATATGTTGGATTTTTTTCAGAAGAAGCGCGGGACGTTTAAGAACGATATTCTTTCAGGAATCACGGTGGCATTGGCTCTGGTTCCAGAAGCAGTGGCTTTTTCGTTCGTCGCCGGTGTCGAACCGCAGGTCGGTCTGTTCTCCGCGTTTATGGTCGGCCTGATCGCCGCGACGTTTGGCGGACGCCCCGGGATGATTTCCGGCGCAACTGGCGCGGTGGCGGTTGTGATCGCCCCGCTGGTGGCGAGCTATGGCGTGGAATATCTTTTTGCCACGATCATTCTGGCCGGGATTCTACAAATCATCGCCGGACTTCTTCGTTGGGGGAAATTCATCCGTCTTGTGCCGCATCCGGTGATGCTGGGTTTTGTGAACGGGTTGGCGATTATTATTTTCCTGTCGCAGTTTGAAGCGTTCAAAACAGAAACAGCGAGCGGCAGTTCTGTCTGGATCAGCGGCGTTCCCCTGCTCGTGATTCTCGGTCTGATTGCGCTGACGATGGCGGTGATTCAATTTCTCCCGAAGCTGACGAAGGCGATTCCATCCGCATTGGCCGCGATTGTGGTTTGTACACTGGCCGCAATGGGTTTAGAGCACTTCGGATTACACACGCCGACAGTGGCGGAAATGGCGGGCGGCTCATTGGCAGGCGGCTTTCCGCCCCTGCACCTGCCGAATATTCCGCTCGATTTTGAGACGCTCAAGATTCTCTTTTCGTTCGCCGCGCCGGTGGCGGCGGTCGGCCTGATTGAATCGCTGATGACACTGACGCTGATCGACGAAATCACCGGAACGCGCGGACGCGGCAACCGCGAATGTATCGGTCAGGGCTCGGCGAATATTCTGAGCGGACTGTTCGGCGGGATGGGCGGTTGCGCGATGATCGGGCAGTCGATGATTAACATCAGCTCCGGCGGACGCGGACGTACCTCCGGTATTACGGCGGCGGTCGGCCTGCTTCTCTTCGTGCTGTTCGGCGCCAATCTGATCGGACAGATTCCGACGGCCGCGCTGGTCGGTGTGATGCTTATGGTGGTGATCGGAACCTTTGAGTGGACCACTTTCCGCATCCTGCACAAGATTCCAAAAACCGACACACTGATCATTCTGGCGGTTTCGATCATTACGGTTTTTACCAACCTCGCTGTTGCTGTGGCAATTGGCATTATTATCAGTGCGCTGGTTTTTGCCTGGGAAAAAGGCAAGAAGATCGACTGCACGACCTATTCAGATGAACACGGCACCAAGGTGTATAAACTGAACGGGCCGCTCTTTTTCGGCTCGGCGCACAATTTTGCCGCCCTTTTCGAACCGGCCGGCGATCCGGACGAAGTGGTGATCGATTTCCTGCACTCACGCGTTTACGACCACTCGGCGCTGGATGCATTGCATAAGCTGACCGCCCGTTATGCCGAAGCCGGCAAACACCTGCATCTGCTTAATCTCAGCAAGGAGTGCCTCACCCTGCTCGGCAATGCCGAGGGCGTGGTGGAGGCGAGCGTAATTGAAGATCTGGACTGGCATCTCGCCGTCGATGAGTTGGATTGAGTCCCGATCCCCTTAAAACAAACCGTCCGACCCGCTCCATTTTGAGTTCATATATCGTATTACGATATATGTACCCTTGTTTCCTCTTGCTGATTTTTCCGAAAAGAGCACGCCAGAGTTCCCCAAAGCCGATTGAACAACTCCTTGTTTCTTCCGGGCTCCTCACTAGAATGGAGCCGAAGGAAAACAAAACAGGAGTTCGTGATGAAAAAAATTCTGGTTGCAGTGGATTTTTCAAAGAACACCGAAGCGGTGGTCGAACAGGCCGCCAAGCTGGCAAAAGGGTTAAGCGCGAAAGCGTGGGTGATTCATGTCAAGTCTGACCAACTTCTGGCTACCGTCTATGATTACTTACCGCTGGGTAACTTTCCGCCGGAATTTGTCACCCCGCCGATGGGGGACATTGAAATGGCTCGCGAGCTGTGTGCTGATGAATACAAGCGGGAGCACGAGGCGTTGCTGAATCTCTCCGCAAGGTTGCGGGCGGGCGGAGTGAATGCGCAGGCGATGCTGCTGAAAGGCAATGCGGCCGAATTGATTCTCGAGCAGGCCGAAAATCTGGATGTCGATATGATTGTGATGGGCTCTCACGGACATGGGCTTCTGCGTAAAATGCTGATCGGAAGTGTGACTGAAGCGGTTCTGCGCGATGCGCTATGCAATGTTCTGATTGTTCCGGCACCGATCGAATGAAGGAGGTGTTATGAAGACGTTTATTGCGATTCTCCTGTTTTCCATTGCTGTGAGTGCTCAGGAAACGACGCTTACGCTTTATCCGGTACGCTACGCCGATCCGGCAATGATCGCCACCGTGGTTCCAGTGATGATGCCGTCCACCAACGGGCTGGACGTT
>JAQUXG010000213.1 GCA_028692515.1 Kiritimatiellales bacterium
CATAGATGGCGCTGTTGCCGGCATAGTGGGCGGCCAGTTTGCGCCAGACGTCCTGGAACGCGGTATTCGGCACTTCGGTGGTGCCAATCAGCACGCCGTTGTAACGGTCATAGTTATGCATATCCAGGATAACCTTCATGCCATGCGCTGTGGCCTGCGCGACGACGGCATCCAGATTGCTTGTGTCAACCGTACCGTAGAGGGTTGGTTGAATGCGTTCCCACTTAAAGGGAATGCGCATTAAATTCAGCCCCTTGGAATGATAATAGGCCCACTGCGCCGCTTCGGTCGGCCAGAATGCGTAGCCGCCGAACTCCGCACCGGCCAGATTGACGCCGAACATCTGCACAAAACCGTCTGGACCCGAGGAGTCGTAGCCGGGCGGCACGTCGTACATCAGCGCTGTTGTCAGATATTGGATTCTCAATCGACCGGATAGCGAGGATGTTATTGGGCTGACGTTGGTGAACACGACCGGTGTGTTGGCATCGGCTGTGACTTCAAGCAACAGCATCTTTGCCGTGGTGACATCGACGATCGTTGACTGAGGAACCCCCGCGCAAGTCCAGCTTATATGAACGCGTTCATCGCCATCGACTTCGCGCCAGCTGATTTCCCCCAGACGGAAGTCGTGCGCGCAGGTGATGGAGAAACTCTCGCCGCGATTAAAACGCCCAACGGTGCTGTCGCCCACGCCGAAGCCGGTTGATTCAAAGCCGAAATAGCTGGCCGCGGCGGTGGTGAAGTCGGGAGATGAGGGGTCGGTTACATCAACCCCTGTGAGTGGATTGGCGAACGTCGTGGTTGATACGGTTCCGCCGTTTTCCGGGGCGGTCATCGTACCGCTGTTGAACGAGGTCACGCCGCTTACGGCATTCCAGGGCCAGAGGCTCCAGTTGTTCAGAACAATCATTGATCCGGCATATTCCGGAAACGTGTGCGCTGACGACAGGGCGGCTTCGAGGCGGAAAAAGGAAAAGATATCGGTTACGACGTTGTTGTAGGAGAGTGTGCCGGAGATTCCCGGGAAGGTCGTGACGGTGGAAAAGGTGTTGGTGAGCGATGAGGTACCTTTAACGGTATAGGTTCGGCCGGTTGCCGCAGGCCAGCTGATGTCTGTCCCCGACAGGGTGATACGGAAGAGGGAGTTCGAATCACCGGGGTCGGTATCGGTAATGAACTCCTTCCAATTGGCAAAGCCGTCGTTGTCCGTATCGGCCAGCGCCGCCGCCTGATAGCTGGCGGAGCTATTGGTATCGGTAACCAGATTATGGTCTTTCAGCCAGCCGAATGTTACGCCGAGGGTGTTTGTCATGTTGCGGGTGATGGGAACCGTTACATTGACAGTAGAAGACATCCCAGCATCCGCAGTTGCATAGCTGCCAACCTGTTCGTTTCCGACCACCGAGTCTCTGTCAATTAACGCTGAAAAAGAAGTAAACGCACCCGGGATAATCGGTGCGCCATTTGTATTCATTTGGAAACAGCTTGTTGCTCCGGGAACAAAATCAAAGCCTGCCGGGGTATCGTCGTTTTGAAACCCGTATATGTTTCTGGCAGATAAATCTGCATTGATTGAATATCTCCAGATGGCATCCGCAGTCGAATCACTTGCGGGAGGAGATGAATTCGTTACAGCCCATTTATATTTTATCTGGAACCCGTCGCGTGTTAAATCCTGGTCAGAATCTTGATAAATTGCTGTAGAGATTAAAGGCTCAATCGCTGCACTTGCCCGCATCGGCATAAGTACCGCACCGGCCAGAACGAGCCACATCGAATGGATAAAAAGGAGTTTCATACGAACTTGAGATTTTTTTGATCGTACCCCTTTTCCGGCTAATTCAAACAAAAAACCGACCAGTTTAGTGTCAATTCTGAGAAACGTCTAAAGGGTCAGCGGCATCTATCATCAGCTCTAATTTGAAGAGATGGCCGACCGGCTGGCATAACACGCTCCTGGTCGGCGATCAACGCATCGAGTCGCGCCAGCTCTGGCTTGACCTCATCCAGATGGAACATCTCCGCTTTGCGACGATCGGCTGCGCTGGTGCAGGGAGGGAGTGGAACGCCGATTCCGACATTGCGCCAGCGATTAAAGAAAGTATCATTCTTTTCCTTCACGACGGCCGGAAGCTCCTGCCCGTGTTTATAAATGAGGCCGCATTGCACAAAGCCCAGATTGATTCCGGCGGCGAGCTGGGCCTGTGAATAACCTGCCGATCTGCCGGTCGTCGATGGGCAGTTTATACGCGGCGGATTTGAGGCCGGTGATTTCGAGGCCGCCGCATCCCTCAAAGGACTTCTCGTCGAGAAACACGAGAATTAATCCCTGAAGCTCGCGCTGCTCGTCCGGCGTAAGCAGGCGGAAATACGGAACGTTCTTCTCTATGATCTGGAGCCATTCCGGATGAAATATCTTTTCACGCACAGCCTGCCGGTGCTTTTCCCGAAATGAAAACATGATGGCCCTCTCCGAAAAGATCTCAGGCGTAAAAAGCGGTGATGGCCTGCCATGCGTCTTCGGCAGTGTCACAGAAGGTGAGCAGATCGAGATCGTTCGGTCCGATGAGTCCGGTTTCAGCGAGATAGTCCCAGTCGATGAGACGTTTCCAATGTTTGGAACCGAAGAGAATGACGGGCATCTTTTTGATCTTGCCGGTCTGGATCAGCGTGAGCGCTTCGAAGAGTTCGTCGAAGGTGCCGAAGCCGCCGGGAAAAATACAGACCGCTTTGGCACGCAGCAGAAAGTGCATTTTGCGCATGCTGAAGTAGTGGAACTGAAAGCAGAGATCTTCGGTGACATACGGATTGGGTTCCTGCTCGTGCGGTAGTGTGATGTTGAGCGCGACGGATTTGCAGCCCGCTTCTTTTGCACCGCGATTGCCCGCTTCCATGACGCCCCCGCCACCGCCGGTGATGATGACATATTCACATTCGTGGTTGGTCTGGCAGGTCGTACTGACAATTTGCGCCAGTTTGCGCGCTTCTTCGTAAAACGGAGTCAATTCCGCCAGTTTACGGTTTTGGCAGGCGGCGTAATTTTCGGGTGACGGAATCCGCGCACTGCCGAAAAGTACAATGGTGGACTTGATTTTTTGTTCTTCCATTACCACTTCAGGATGGAGATATTCGAGCTGAAGCCGCACCGGGCGGGCCGGATCGCTGTTCAGGAATGGAATGTTCTCATAGGCTTTCAGCGGATTTTTCATTTTCGAGCTCCTATTCCGGCCGGCGGATGGTGAAGAAGGTGACGTCATCCTCAACCAGATTGACGATGGCACAGGAGGGATGCATTCCCCGTCCGGCAGAACCCGGATTGACGACCCGGGTTTTTTCGATCTGATCGTTGCGGCGAGTGTGCGAATGGCCGAAAAAAACGTAGTCGTACGTATTGGACTGCACCAGCGCCTCAAAGTGCGCTTCATCATCGCTATGTAGAACCGCAATCTTGCGGTTGGCAAGTGTCAGATGGGCCACCCGACCCATCAGGTTGACCCCTGGAACCTCTTCGAAATAGTCCATCTCATGCTGGATATCACAGTTGCCCAGCACGGCATAGATAGGAATGCCCAGTGCATCGAACAGAGCCGCCATTTCGGTGAGAACC
>JAQUXG010000214.1 GCA_028692515.1 Kiritimatiellales bacterium
GTCTTGCGGTTGAGCTCGGCGTGCTGCGCGACGTTATCGCGCGGTACGAAGTGAATCATCTGCGTGCCGAGACGTTCGGCCAGCGCTTTAATCAGTTCGTGCTCAAAGTCGCACTTGCGGCTGTTGCAGATCAGACCGCCCAAGCGGACCCCCCCGGCATCAGCAAACTTCACGATCCCTTTGCAAATGTTGTTGGCAGCGTACATGGCCATCATCTCTCCGGAGACGACGATGTAAATTTCCTGCGCCTTGCCTTCACGGATCGGCATGGCGAATCCGCCGCAGACTACGTCGCCGAGTACGTCATAAAACACGTAGTCGATCTTCTGATCTTCTTTGTAGGCTCCGAGCTGCTCGAGCAGGTTGATCGAGGTGATGATGCCGCGACCTGCACAACCGACTCCCGGTTCCGGACCGCCGGACTCTACGCAGCGGGTTCCGCCGTATCCATCTTTAATGACATCGTCGAGTTCGACGTCTTCGCCTTCCGAGCGCAGGGTGTCGAGCACGGTGTTCTGAGCCAGACCGCCGAGCAGCAGACGGGTGGAGTCGGCCTTCGGGTCACACCCGACCACCATGACTTTGTTTCCGGCCTCGGCCAATCCGGCCACGGTGTTCTGAGTGGTCGTGGATTTTCCGATTCCGCCTTTTCCATAGATCGCTATTTTTCTCATCTCATCTCTCCCTTGAGTTGGTTTTCATTCAGCGGCACGTCCGCAAATACGCCGCCCCTTATTGCACGGGGTGTGCCAACTCCGGTCAAAAGTCGAAAAGTCGAAGGTCGAAAGTCGTCGCAAAGCATTGGGAGATAATGAGAAGAAATTTTTGTCAGAAAGTTTTCCAGACATTGGAAAAACCAAAATCCGGCGGAGGGGTTGAGGGAAATATTTGTCACATCATCCTGTGCTGTGCCGAGAGCACGAACTCTATTGTATTACAAAACAACAGGTTGCAAATTGATGTGACAATTATTTCCGGCAACACGGTGTGATGGGAAATGAATGTAAAAAAACCGCTCGGGAATAATGGAATGCTGGTGTGCGGGAAGATTGAAACCACAGCCAACCTTCCGAACTTTGGAAAAATCCAGTCCCACACTTTTAAAAGTATGGGACTGATTCATGAAGTTTCCAATGCTTGGAACTTTTCAGAGCGGACGGCGAAGGGCAATCATGTTGGTCTGCTTCCAGTCCTGCTTGCGGTAAAAAATAAGGGCCGGGACATTGCGTCCATCGGCCAGTAACTGTATTCGCGTTGCGCCCTGCTCTCGAGACCATTTGACCGCCGCGGAAAGAAGCGCTTTGCCAAGTCCGCGGCGGCGATAGGCGGAGGAGACCACCAGATCTTCGAGCAGTCCGGAAAGACCGCCCTCCGCAGTCGAAACAACCAGCTGAACGGTGACCATGCCAACGACACGTCCGCGCCGCTCAGCAACCCAAATGCCCGTCCGCGCAGAATCGAGCAGCATCTGTAAGCCGGTTCGCTGTTTTTCAGTATCGACCGCAAATTCGGTTTCGATGGAGAAAAGCTCCTGAAGCAGCCGCGTCATGGCCGGCAGATCGCCGGATCCCGCAGGACGAATCCAGAAGGTCTCTTTTTCAACGTCGGGTTTTACGTTTAAAGAATCGGTCATAATCTATCCCCAGCTTTTCTATTTTATAGCGGACCATGCGGCCCGTAATCCCCAGTTCGCGCGACGACGCCGTCACGTTGCCGTTATGCCGCTTGAGCGCCTCGATGATGAGGTCGCGCTCCAGCATATCGACCTGCTTGCTCAGAGTGCCTTCTACCGGACGGTCCGCGGATGTCGGTGTTTGCAGCGTCGGCGGCAGATGGCGCCCGTAGATGACTCCTTCGGTGCAAAGAAGCACAGCGTGTTCGATGCAGTTTTCGAGCTCGCGGACGTTGCCGGGCCAGTGATAGGTCATCAACAGATTGATGGCCGATGTGCTGATCCGGCGAATCGGATGACCGATGCGTGCGGCGTACTTTTCTACAAAATAATTGGCCAGCAGCAAAATGTCGCTGCGCCGCTCACGCAGCGGCGGCAGGTCGACCGGGAAGACGTTGATGCGATAATAGAGATCATCGCGGAACTTTTCTTCGCGCATCGCCCGCTCCAGATCGCGGTTGGTGGCCGCGACAATGCGTACATCGGCTTTCATCGTTTTATTGCTGCCGACCCGTTCGTACTCGCGCTCCTGAATGACGCGTAGCAGCTTGATCTGAATGGCAGGCGAAAAGTCGCCGAGCTCATCGAGAAAAAGGGTGCCGCCTTCGGCTTCTTCGAGACGTCCGGTTCGTTTGTAAAGCGCGCCGGTGAAGGCTCCTTTTTCGTGCCCGAACAATTCGCTTTCGAGCAGCGACTCGCTCAGCGCCGAACAGTTGACGCGGATAAACGGCTTGTCTTTGCGACGACTGTTATAATGAATCGCCGAGGCGATCAGCTCCTTACCGGTTCCCGATTCTCCGCGAATAAGCACGGTGGTGTCGGCCGTTGCGACCTGATGAACGCGGGCAAAAACCGTTTTCATTTCGCCGGACTCTCCGACCATATTGGCTGGGCGGAATTTTTCCTGCACCTGCGAAAGCAGCCGCCGGTTTTCCGCCTCGAGCAGTTCACATTCAACGCGCGCCATGCGTCGGGCACTGACGTCATTGGAAATCAGGCTCGCGATAATTTCTAAAAGCTGCGCCGTTTCCTGAAGCCTCGAAGACTCCTGCGCGGCAAGGTCGGCCGCCAAGGTTCCAATGACTTCGTTTTCAAGCCGGATCGGCACGCAGATAAAGCTGACATCACGCTGCGGACTTTTCGTCCGTTGATGAACTTTAAATTGGAAGCGCGGCTCCTCGGAGACAAGCGGAACAATAATCGTCTCGCCCGCTTCCAGCACGCGGCCGGTGACGCCTTCGCCGCGGCGGTAGCGCGCGCCGCCGTCAGCCCCGCCAGTACTTTCGGCTTCTAACACCAACTCTTTGCCGTCAGGCGTTAAAAGCATAATGGTGCAATGAAGCATGCCGCGCCGTTGCTCCAAAAGTGCCAGCACATCACGGAGCATCCGGTTCTGATCGGTGCGCGTCGTCAGCGTTTTGGCGACTAGAGCCAGCGTATCCAAATCACGGATATGGCGCGCATCGCAGACACCCGGTCCGAGGCATCCCCCCATCTCCTGAAAAACATTTTTGTTAATAAAAGTCATTTATACGCCATATCTGTATGTTTTCGTGCCCTAATTACATATTCGACCAGACTGTATAGCAGGTTTGATGCCGATCGGATTTATGCGGAAAAACGAGCCGAAAAACCGGCTCGCTACAGGCTAAAAAGCGAAATGAGGCTGCTTTTCCAATGTTTGGAAAAAGCGGAGATAAACGTCGAAAAAGTTTCCAAGGTCTGAAAAACTGAAAAAGCACCGGTCAACAGGCCGTTTTTCGGCCCATTGGAAATGCGGTCATCCACCGAGTTTTTTGACAAAGGCTTCGGGAGGAGAAATGCGTTTCTGATTGGTATAGTCGAAAACAGCGATGCCGGTTTTGGCCAATACGACCTCCGCACCGCCTTCTTTTTTTGTAATCCGGTAGAAAATGTCGCATCCGAGGTGGCT
>JAQUXG010000215.1 GCA_028692515.1 Kiritimatiellales bacterium
AGGCTCGCTTTGCAGGCTTCATAAATCTGCTTCAGCACCGGCTCACGTCCCTGTTCTTTGATCAGAGCAATGGCGGCCTGAAAGGCGACAAAGTCCTTCAGCTTCGACATGTCGATGCCGTAGCAGTCCGGATAGCGGATCTGCGGCGCGGAAGAGACTACCACGATTTTCTTCGGGCTCAGGCGGTCGAGAATTCGCAAAATGCTCTCGCGCAGCGTCGTGCCGCGCACGATGGAGTCGTCCAGAATCACCAGCGTATCGGTTTTTTTCACCACGCCGTAGGTCGTGTCGTAGACCAGCGAAACCAGATCGCGCCGGTCGGCATCGGCCGTGATAAAAGTGCGCAGCTTCGCATCCTTCGTCATGATCTTTTCCATGCGCGGCTGATAGTTGATCAGCTCCGCAATGCGTTCCGGCGAAAGATTTTTCTCGTGCAAAATATGGTACTTTGCCCGCTCAGCCACATAGGCTTTGGCTCCTTCCATCAGTCCGTAAAATGCGGCGTCCGCCGTGTTCGGGATATACGAAAACACCGTGTTGTCGAGATCGTAGTCGATCGCCTTCAGCACCCGCTCGGTCAGCTGACGGCCGAGCTGCTTGCGCTCGCTGTAGATATCGCGGTCGGTTCCGCGCGAAAAATAGATCCGCTCGAACGAGCACTGTTTGATCGGCTGCTCTTCGGAAATCCGTTCATGAAGAACCTCGCCGTTGCGGCGAACAATCAGCGCGTGGCCCGGCTGGATTTCCTGCACGGATTCGATCGGCACATTAAACGCTGTCTGGATCGCAGGCCGCTCGGAGGCCACCACCACAAACTCGTCGTCCTGATAGAAAAAGCCGGGGCGAATGCCGCAGGCGTCGCGTAACACAAACAGATCGCCGTTACCGATAATCCCCGCCATCGTGTAGCCGCCGTCAAAATTGCGCACCGCGCGCTTCAGCACGGTCGTCAGATCGAGGTGATCCGCAATCTGTTCGGAAATATTTGCACGTTCTATTCCTTCCTTACGGAACTCGCGGAACAGGCGGTCGTTTTCCTCGTCGAGAAAATGGCCGATCTTTTCGAGCACCATCACGGTGTCGGTCTCGTTGCGCGGATGCTGCCCCAGCTCCACCAGTGTTTCGAACAGCTGATCGTTGTTCGTCAGATTAAAATTGCCCGCCAGCACCAGATTGCGGCTGCGCCAGTTGCTTTGACGCAAAAACGGGTGACAGAACGAAATGCCGCCGCGTCCGCGGGTGCCGTAACGAAGATGTCCGAGAAGAAGCTCGCCGGCAAACTTGGCGTTACGTTTTAGCCAGAGTGGATCGTTTGCATGTTCCGGATTTTCCGCCTGCGATTCCGCCAGCGAATTCAGCATATGCTGATGCACCTGGATAATCGGGTCCTTGTCCGCTGAGCGGGCGCGGAAAATAAACGGCTTGCCGGGTTCTGTATCGAGCTTCACCACGGCCGCGCCCGCGCCATCCTGGCCGCGGTTGTGCTGTTTTTCCATCAACAGATAGAGACGGTTGATCGCAAAAGAGGGCGAACCGTATTTCTCGACGTAATACTCAAACGGCTTTAAAAGCCGAATCGCGGCAATGCCGCATTCATGGCCAATCCAATCACTCATATCCCATACACTCCCTGGTTCCGGATAAAGTTGAGCCGAAGTGTTGCATCCGACCCCGTCCCGGTCAAACGGAAACATTTCCCAAGCGTGGAACTTTACCTCCGATTTTTTCCAATGTTTGGAAAAAAGTCCGTGAAATCAGAGCCGACCATGGTAAATTCCCGACCTTATTTAACAACTGAGAACCCTGAACTGAGAACTGAACCATGACTTCAAATCAAATCCGCCAGTCGTTCCTCGACTTCTTCCAGTCGAAGCAGCACACCCTCGTCAAATCCGGCAGCCTGCTGCCCGACTCGCCGAACCTCCTCTTCACCAACGCCGGCATGAACCAGTTCGTTCCGATCTTCCTCGGCCAGTCCAACTGCCCCTATAAACCCGGCCGCGCCGCCGACACCCAGAAATGCATCCGCGCCGGCGGCAAACACAACGACCTCGAAGACGTCGGCCTCGACACCTATCACCACACCTTCTTCGAAATGCTCGGCAACTGGTCCTTCGGCGACTACTTCAAAACCGAAGCCATCGACTGGGCATGGGAACTCATCACTCAGGTCTGGGGCTTCCCGCAAGACCGCCTCTACGCCACCTACTTCGGCGGCGACGACAAAATGCCCGCCGATACCGAAGCCAAGGAAATGTGGCTGCGCCACCTGCCCGCCGATCACGTCGTCCCCGGCAACCGCAAAGACAACTTCTGGATGATGGGCGACACCGGCCCCTGCGGACCCTGCTCCGAACTGCACGTCGATCTCACACCCAACGGCGACGGCGGCACCGCACTCGTCAACGCCGGCACCGCGCAGAATATCGAAATCTGGAACCTCGTCTTCATCCAGTTCAACGCCAACCCCGACGGAACCTTCTCGCCGCTGCCCGCCAAACACGTCGACACCGGCATGGGCTTCGAGCGCGCCTGCTCCATCATCCAGTGCACCAAAGGCTTCACCGACTTCTCCGGCATCATCTCCAACTATGAAACCGACGTCTTCACCCCCATTTTCCAAACCTTGGAAAAAATGAGCGGCAAGACCTACGGCTCCTCCATGACCGACCCCGCCGATATCGCCTTCCGCGTCATCGCCGACCACATCCGCTGCCTCGCCTTCTCCATCGCCGACGGCATTGCCCCCTCCAACGAAGGCCGCGGCTACGTCCTGCGCCGCATCCTGCGCCGCGCCGTCCGCACCGGCCGCGCCCTCGGCTTCCGCGAGCCCTTCTTCTATAAACTCGCCGACACCATCGCCGCCGCCTACGGCGACGCCTTCCCCGAAGTCCGCACCAACCTTGAGCGCGTCAAGAAAACCCTCAAGGCCGAAGAAGAATCCTTCAACCGCACCCTCGACCGCGGGATCGATCTCTTCGAACAAGTTGCAAATGAGATTGTCACGTCTAAACTCACGATCGTGAGCTCAGACGTGACGGGTGCTGATGTTTTCCCTGCCGACGAAGCCTTCAAACTCTACGACACCTACGGCTTCCCGCTCGATCTCACTGAAGTCATGGCCCGCGAGCGCGGCCTCACCGTTGACGCGGCCGGTTTCGAAAAACTGATGGAAGAGCAGCGCAACCGCGCCCGCGCCGACCACGCCAAAAAGAAAACCATCATCCTCGCCGAAACCGAAGGGCTCGACGTCAAGCCGACCGAGTTCGTCGGATTCGACAGCCTCGAGGCGGAAGCCGTCGTTGAAGCCGTCACGCAATCCGACGACATCTACTCCATCATTCTCGACAAAACCCCCTGCTACGCCGAAATGGGCGGACAGCTCGGCGACCACGGGACACTGCGTGTCATTTCAGATGAGGAAACCATCGGCGAACTGAAAATTATCGACACGCAGAAACAGGGCGAACTGACCGTGCATGTTGCCAAGCTGGTTTCCGGCCGCGCGCCGGAACCGGGCGAAGCCGTGCTCGTCGACGTTGACGCTGAACGCCGCGCCGACATTCAGCGCAACC
>JAQUXG010000216.1 GCA_028692515.1 Kiritimatiellales bacterium
CGTGACATAGCCGCGGCCCTGCAAAAAGGCGTGGGCGCGCGCGCCGATGGTCAGGGCGATGGTGGCGCGCGGACTGGCGCCGTAGCGCAGATATTCCTTGATTTTCAGGCCGTATTTTTCCGGCTCGCGGGTGGCGAAGACGATGCTGAGGATGTAATCCTTAATTTTGTCGTCAGTGTAAATCTCGTCGATCATGCGGCGGGCGCTGAGAATGGATTCTGGATCAATGACCGCGTTGACTTGAATGTCGGTTTCGGTTCGTGCCATGCGGTCGAGGATGCGACGTTCTTCTTCGATGGTCGGATAGCCGATTTTGAGTTTCAGCATGAAGCGGTCGACCTGCGCTTCGGGCAGGGGATAGGTGCCTTCCTGCTCAATCGGATTTTCGGTGGCCATGACGAGAAATGGCTCGGGCAGGTGGAAGGTTTGGTCGCCGATGGTGACCTGGTGCTCCTGCATCGCTTCGAGCAGGGCGCTCTGCACCTTGGCGGGTGCGCGATTGATTTCGTCGGCCAGAATGATATTGGCGAAGACCGGACCTTTTTTGATGAAGAAGTCCGATTCTTTCGGATTATAGATCAGCGTACCGATCAGGTCGGCGGGAAGCAGATCGGGCGTGAACTGGATGCGGTGGAACGAGGTCTTCAGCGCGGCGGCCAGTGTTTTGACGGTCAGCGTTTTCGCCAGCCCCGGAACCCCTTCGAGCAGAACGTGGCCGTTGGCCAGCATGCCGATGATGAGGCGGTCGATGAGATAGTCCTGACCGATAATCACTTTGCCGATTTCGGCTTTGAGAGACTGGATGAATGCGCTCTGTTCGCGCACCTTCTGGTTGATTACTTCAATGCCTGTCATAGCGAATCTCCTTTAACAATTCGTCTTCAAGAGTATTCGGACGGCTCGCGCGTTCAACCTTTTATTCATTACATTGTCGTAATGCTTCGTACAGCACGATGGATGCGGCGTTGGCGAGGTTGAGTGAGCGGACGTGATCGAGCCGCATCGGAATGTTGTAGACGTCGTCCGGATGCGCTTCGAGCAGTTCGATCGGCAGGCCGCGGCTTTCGCTGCCGAAGATCAGGCAGTCGCCGGGGCGGTATTCCGCCTCGGTATAGCTGCGCGTTCCGGACGTGCTGAAATAAATCTTCCGAACATTGCCGTTCCCTTCGGTCTCTGCCTCGCATTCGCGAGGGCTCTCTCCCTCCGGTCGGGTGGAAAAATGTTTCATAAAGGATTCAAGGTTTGGAAAACGGCGCACATCGACAGAGTCCCAGTAGTCGAGTCCGGCGCGTTTGACTTCGCGGTCGGTCAGGCGGAAGCCGAGCGGTTCAATCAGATTGAGAACGGTTCCGGTCGCGGCGCACAGCCGGGCGATATTGCCGGTATTCTGCGGGATTTCCGGTTCGACCAGCACAATGTTGAAGGGCGGGTCGGGCCAGATGAACGGAAGTTGTTTGCGCGGTCTGAGTGTCATGTGCGGCAGTATGCTTCGGGATTTGCTTTAAAGGCAAGAATTAGTCCGCAAGAGACGTTGACTTGCCTTGAATGGATGTATATAAACCCAAACTTTCCTTGTGGGGGTATAGCTCAGCTGGTAGAGCGCTTGAATGGCATTCAAGAGGTCAGGGGTTCGACTCCCCTTACCTCCACCACTTCGAAAAGCCGTTGTGAAAAAATTTATTAAGTTAATCCTCGGGCTGTTTCTTCTGCCGCTTTGCTGGGCGTTCTCGCGGACGTTTTTTTCTCTGCTGACGGTTCTTCCGGCGCAGTCGTCCGGTTGGACGGAGTGGGCGCTTCCTGCCGGCTTCCTTATTTCTGTCCTTGGTTTTTTCATTTTGCCGAGGCCGTTCCGCACCTATGTGCTGGCGCATGAGCTGACCCACGCCGTCTGGGGCATGCTGATGGGCGCGAAGGTCGGCAGGATGAAGGTCGGGAAAAACGGCGGCCATGTGATGCTTTCGAAGAGCAATTTCATCATCTCACTCGCTCCGTACTTTTTCCCGTTTTACACGGGACTGGTCATTGCCCTCTGGTATCTGGCCGGATGTTTTACGGATCTCACCCGCTTCGAACCGTGGTGGCTGGCGGCCGTCGGGATGACGTGGGGATTCCACGTGACCTTCACGGTGTATATGCTCGCCCAGCGTCAGCCGGATATTCTGGAGAACGGACGGCTGTTCTCTTATGTGATCATCTATCTGGCGAATCTTTTCTTTGTGGCGCTCTGGGTTATTGCGCTCGGACAACCGACGCTGCGAGAAGCCGGAGCCTCGATGCAGTCAGAAACTGTTGCGGCCTATTCCGCTGTATGGATCGGCGCACAGGCCGCATGGGGTAACATCCGGCAGCTGACGGTGCGCAACGAACCCTGATTTTCCAATGGTTGGAAAAAATCAGTCGCTGTGTTTCTTGCTGTATTCCGCCCACTTTATGGCGAGATAGGGCAGCAGGAAGAAAAGCAGCAAACTGAGTTTGAGAAAAATCATCGCTCCATACATGAAGAGTTCAAACTCGTGATAGCTCAGGCTGAACCATTGCGCGTGACTCGCGTACATTCGCACGCTGAAGAGAATGAACAGATTGGCCCAGAGGGCCAGCAGGAGAATTCCGGCCCAGAAGGCGCGGATCAGAATGCCGGACAGCTTTTGTGTATTCATGCGGCTCCTTTCAATTTTCGCTCCGACGGGAACGGTATAAGACCGGACAGAATCTCGCAATGTGAATGTTACGCCCAGGGGTTAGAGCGCCCACGCCAGCAGCAGGGGGATGGTGATGATGGCTCCGAGGTGCGTGACCAGCAGGGTGGCGGAGACAAAGTCGGAGTCCCCGTCAAAACGTTCGCTGAAGATGAGGCTGGCCACTGCCGCCGGCATCACGGCTACAACGGTCAGAATGTTCCGCGCCAGCTGATCCATCGGGATGTGCTTTAGCAGGAGAATGAAAAGGAGCGGCGCGAACACCAGACGGAGCGTTGAAACAATCCAGACATGCGGGTCGCGCACGGCTTTGGGGCTGAGTGCGGCAATCCGGCTTCCGGCCACGATCATGGAGAGGGCAACGGTGGCTTTGCCGATGGTTTCTGCGCCGAAATAGATCAGTTCGAATATGCGGTCTGGCAGCGGGCTTTCCGGCAGATGAAACGGTGATAGATCGCGGAGACAAATCCAGACGACTGAAATCAGCAGCGTGATCAACGGTGGTCCGAACATGATACGAATTCCGTCGCGGAGTGTGCTCGACCGGTTGAATAGAAAGACGCCGACGGTCCAGACAGCCAGTTCAAATCCCATTGAGGCGAAGACCAGCAGGGCGACGCCCTCCGTGCCCCATAGAAGCATTACGAGAGGGAGCGGCAGGAAGAGATAGTTGTTGATGGTGCTTTGGAATAAAAACGCGCCGGCGCGTTTGGGATCAACCGGCTTCATCCAGCGCAGCGTCAGCAGACCCAGCGCGAGACCGATTCCGGCGATGGCGATGGTCATGACCGGCATGATCCAGTTTTGCGCCAGCTGGG
>JAQUXG010000217.1 GCA_028692515.1 Kiritimatiellales bacterium
CTTTTCCCCAAGCACGGCTTGTCTTTACCCGGTTTGCCCGCTAAATTTGCCCCTTCAATTTTCAGAGGGGTTTCATTCATGTTTAAACCGGTTTCAAGCAAAACAGATTTCGCGGCGATGGAGGAGGGCGTACTTGCCTTTTGGACAGAGCACAGCACCTTTAAAAAGTCGGTCGAAAACCGTCCGGCAACCTCAGAGTTTGTTTTCTACGACGGCCCGCCGTTTGCCACCGGCCTGCCGCACTACGGCCACCTGCTCGCCGGAACCATTAAAGATATTGTCCCGCGCTATCAGACGATGCGCGGCCACCGCGTCGAGCGCCGCTTCGGCTGGGACTGCCACGGCCTGCCGATCGAAGCGCTGGCGCAGGAAGCGCTCGGCCTTGCCGGGGCCCCGGCCATTGTCGAAGCAGGTGTCGGCGTATTTAACGAGCAGTGCCGCTCGATGGTTACCACGTATGTTGAGGAGTGGGAGAAGACCGTCACCCGCATGGGGCGCTGGGTCGATTTCAAAAACGACTACAAGACCATGGACAAAGATTTCATGGAAACCATCTGGTGGGTGTTTTCCGAACTTTGGAAACAAGGGCGCATTTACAAAGCCCACCGCATCATGCCATACAGCTGGAAGCTGAATACGCCGCTGTCAAACTTCGAAGCGGGCCGCAATTATCAGGATGTGCAGGATCCGGCCATCACCGTGCGCGTCAAACTGATCGGCTTTGAAATTAAAGATGCCTACGCGCTGGTCTGGACGACGACGCCATGGACTCTTCCGTCCAACCTCGCGATCTGTGCCGGAGCGGACATCGACTATGTCGCCGTGAGCGATGCCGAAAGCGGCGAAGTCTATGTGCTGGCTGAAGCGCGTCTGAGTGCCTACTACAAAAAAGAGGCGGAGTACGACGTCCTCAAAAAAATCAAGGGCGCCGATCTTGCCGGACTGACCTACGAGCCGCTTTTTGACTATTTTAACGACAATCCGAACTCATTCCGCGTTCTGCTCGACGGCTTCGTCAGCACAGAAGACGGAACCGGCATTGTGCATATGGCGCCAGCTTATGGCGAAGACGACTATCGTATCTGTCGCGCCGCCGACATTCCGCTGGTCGAGCCGTTGGACGAAGATTGCAAGTTCACCGCGCAGGTTTCCGATTACGAAGGGCAGTTCTGTAAGGACGCCGATAAGGCGATCATCAAGCGGCTTAAAGACGAGGGGAGTCTGATCCATCAGTCCACCATCCAGCACAGCTATCCGTTCTGTGAGCGCACCGACACCCCGCTGATCTACCGCGCCATCGACGCCTGGTATGTCCGCGTTGAAGACCTGCGCGAAGAAATGCTGGCCAACAATGCGCAAGTGCACTGGATGCCGGAATATGTTGGCGAAAAACGCTTCGCCAACTGGCTGGCCGATGCCAAGGACTGGAATATCAGCCGCAACCGGTTCTGGGGTTCCTGTATTCCGGTCTGGGTGAATATCGATGATTCAAACGACACCGTCTGTATTTCATCCGCCGCCGAGCTTGAAGAGCTGTCCGGTCAGAAAGTCACCGATCTGCACAAACATTTTGTTGATGAAATCCTCATCAAAAAGGACGGTAAGACCTACAGGCGTACACCCGAAGTACTCGACTGCTGGTTTGAGTCCGGCGCGATGCCATACGCGCAGCAGCATTATCCATTTGAAAATAAAGCGCATTTTGAAGCCAACTTCCCGGCGCACTTTATTGCCGAAGGACTCGATCAGACGCGCGGCTGGTTTTATACGCTGATGGTGCTTTCCACCGCGCTGTTTAAAAAACCCGCGTTTAAAAACGTTGTCGTCAACGGCCTCGTGCTGGCCGAAGACGGACTGAAAATGAGCAAGCGGTTGAAGAATTATCCCGACCCGTTGCATGTCGTCCATGAATACGGTGCCGATGCACTGCGCCTTTATCTGATCAACTCACCGGTCGTGAAAGCCGAGTCGTTGCGGTTTTCCGAAGAGGGCGTGAAGCATGCGCTGCGTCACCTGCTGATTCCGCTCTGGAATTCCTACAGCTTCTTCGTCACCTACGCCAATATCGATCAATGGAAGCCCGGTTCTTCGAAGCTGGGTGAAAGTAGCAACCTGCTCGATAGCTGGATCGAAAGTTCACTGGCTAACCTCTGTCAGGAAGTCACAGCGGCCATGGACAACTATGACCTGCAACGCGCAGTTCGACCGTTCGTCGCCTTTATCGAAGATCTGACCAACTGGTATATCCGCCGCTCGCGCCGCCGTTTCTGGAAGAGCGAAGATGACGGCGATAAACAGCAGGCGTATGCCACGCTTTATCACGTACTGATTGAGCTGTGTAAAATCGCCGCCCCGTTCACGCCATTTATTGCTGAAGAGATTTATCAGAATCTGCGCACAGACGGCATGCCGGAATCCGTTCACCTTTGCGACTTCCCGACCGCCGCCGGCGCCAAGCGCGATGTCGCGCTCGAAACCCAGATGCGCATTGTGATGGACGTTGTCGTCATGGGTCGCCAGCTCCGCAAGGATCGCGACGCGAAGGTCCGCCAGCCGTTGCGCCGACTCGACGTGGTCAGCCGCGATAGCGGGCTGCTCAATCAGGTTGGCGAGCTGAAACAGATCATTGTCGAAGAACTGAATGTTCGTGAAGTGGTTTTCGGCGATGACGAGTCTGAGCTCGCCACACTCAGCGCCAAAGCGAATTTCAAGACGCTTGGCCACAAGTTTGGCAAGCAGGTTCAGGTGATTAATCAGGCGGTACAGAAACTCTCCGGCAACGAACTGCATGCCGTGGCATCCGGCAAAGGGCTTACCCTGAAAATCGGTGCTGAAACATTTGAACTGGCTTCTGAGGATGTAATTGTTGACCGAATCCCAAAAGAAGGACTCGCCGTTCTGTCGCAGGGAGCACTCGTCGTCGCATTGGATCTGGAGCTGGATGACGATCTCATTCGCGAAGGGCTGGCGCGCGAACTGATTAATAACGTGCAGACTCTGCGCAAGACCAGCGGGCTGGACGTGACCGACCGGATTCATCTGAAAGTTTCATCCGACGAGGCGGTGCGCGAAGCGGTTGCCGCCTTCGACGACTATATTCAGTCTGAAGTTCTCGCACTCTCCCTTGAAACCATCGATACCGAAGGCGAAACGGTTGATCTCAACGGGCACGCCTGCGTCATCAACATTGAAAAAGCATAACCAGCGTTTTCTACTCATCGCCGTACTGCTCCTGCTGGGAACAGGGTGCGCGTCCATCCGTCCGCCGCGCGGCGTTGCGCCGCGCACGGTGACGATTGAAGCGACCGGCTACTGCGATTGCGGAATGTGCTGCGGTTGGGAGCGCGTCTGGTGGGCTCCGTGGCGAACCGTGTATTCTTCCGGCCCGAATAAAGGAAAACCGAAAAAAGTCGGCATCACCGCATCCGGGGTCAAAGCGCATGCCGGAACGATCGCCGCCGACCGGCGCTACTATCCCTTTGGAACCATCCTGTACATCCCCGGT
>JAQUXG010000218.1 GCA_028692515.1 Kiritimatiellales bacterium
CTGAACATTGATACCGATCAGCGTCTGGGTGATTTCATCGTGCAGCTCGCGGCTGATCCGCTTGCGCTCTTCCTCCTGCACCGACAAAATCCGGTGCGACAGATGGCGCAACTGCTCCATTAAAAAGCGGGCCTGCTGCTCGCTCTGCCGGAGTTTTTCTTCCGCCGCCCGCCGATGGATAATTTCCCCTTGCAGCACCTGATTTGCGTCGGCCATTACATTTAAATGGCGTTGCGCCTCTTCCGCCTGTTTGATGGCGGTAATGTCTGAAACCGATACCCGGCACCATTGTTGCGGATCATTCAGCGAGAAGGATGCTGTGCCGTGAAGGGCCGTCCAGAATGCTGTGCCATTTGCTCTTACGAGAGTGATCTCACAGGACTGTCTTTTCGATCGAGTAAAGACCTGTTCCAGAAACGATAAAAAAACCGGACGGCTTTCCTGAGCGACAAACCGCGGCAGACACTGGCTGATGAGTTCAGCACGGTTCACGCCTAGCAGGGCGGCACCGGTCAGGTTGACTTCCAGAATGCAGCCTCGTTGATCCATGGAAAAATATCCGGTCGGAGCGAAATCGTAGAGGTCGGTATATTTTTCAAGCAGCGCTTCCATTTCGTTCCGGGAGCGCCGGAGTTCGTCGTTCTGCATCTCCAGTTCAATCTGGTGGACATGCAATTCGTGAATTACCCGCTGCGCATCGGTTTCCACTCTTTGCGGCTGGTTTTCCGAGCCCTGCGTTTTCAAACGCTCCTCGGCGCGCTGCCGCAGATCAGCTGTTTCCGGGGAACAGTTTGGTTCTCGTTGCATGAGGTCAGCTCTTCGTTTTCTTTTTCCGTTGTGCCAGCTTTGCGGATTGTGCAGTGATGCTCTTTTCCAAATCGGCCTGCTTGGCTCTCAATTTTGCTTCCAGCGTTTTGGCCACCGTAATATCCGCAAACGTGATCACCACACCGTCAATCCGGTCGTCCAGTGTGCGGTACGGCATAATGCGCACGGTGAACCAGCGCCCGTCGCTTGCGGAAATCGGTTTTTCTATAAAGACCAGCGTTCGCAGGACCTCCTGCGCATCGGCGGGCAGCTCCGGATAGTGCAGGTCAGAGACCAGATCCGTAACAGGTCGTCCCACATCGGTCGGGATGAGTTTGATGATTTTCGTCGCATGGGGGGTAAACCGCCGCACGTTGAGATCGTTATCCAGAAAGAGGGTGGCGATATCGGTGCTGTTGAGCAGATTCTTCATGTCGTTGCTGACTCGCGAAAACTCGTCCATTTTGACCTGCAGCTCGGTATTGACGGTCTGAAGTTCTTCGTTCAGCGATTGCATTTCCTCCTTCGATGTCATCAGTTCCTCGTTGGTCGACTGCAATTCTTCGTTGGTGGATTGCAATTCCTCGTTGGTCGACCGGAATTCTTCCTGCGAGGTCTGCATCTCTTCGTGGATGGTGCGCGCCTCGGCGCGAACCTGCATGAGTTCATGCTCAAGTTCCGCCTGCCGTGCCGTACGGGCATGAGATTTTGACGGGAGGCGCACCTCTTTGGCGTCCGCGGCCACGTCGGTGAAGACAATCATCACCAACCCCTGCAAGGGGCCTTCTTCATCCAGTTGCTGCACCGTTACATCCACGTACTGTTCTCCGCCAGCGGTTTCAACCTTCAATCCATGCAGAGCCACACCGTTTTTTTGCCGAAGCGCCTTTTGGAAGGCCGCAGTCAGTTCGTAACGAAGTCCATCGCGGATCATGGCAAAGAGGTTCCAGTCCGCCTTGCCGGCCGCCGGCTCCAGATATTTCCCCGTTCGCCCGCTGATATAGCAAATATCGCCCAACTCATTGGCCAGCACGGCCGGCGGGGCGTAGCGCTGCAAAACCAGCTGATCCGCCATGGACTGGAGACTGACTGTCGGTTTCGGTGCCGATCGCGGCTCAGGTCCGGCAGACCTGCCGGTGGTGAACGACGAGGGAAATTCAATCGCCTTCGGGGATAAAGCGGCCTCTGTGCGCCGGAAAAGGCGCGACTTCGCGTTCAGCGGGGTGAACAGTCCGGTGTGATTGCCGATCGTTTCGGAACTGCCGAGAAACAAAATGCCGCCGGGAGTGAGGCTGTAATGAAACAGCGGAATCAGTTTCTTCTGCACGTCGGCGGTCAGATAGATCAGCAGATTGCGGCAGCACAGAATATCCAGCTTGGTAAATGGAGGATCCATGATGAGATTCTGCGGCGCGAAAATAACCATCTCGCGAATCTCTTTGCGCACCTGATACCCGCGATCATCTTTGATGAAAAATCGCGTCAGCCGTTCGTCCGGCACGTCGGCGGCAATATTGGACGCAAAAAATCCCTGTCGGGCTTTCGCAATCGCGTCCTGATCCAGATCGGTGGCGAAAATCTGCAAGGTGAAGTTTTGTTTGGGCCGGATTTTTTCAACGGCCTCTTTAAAGATCATGGCCAGCGAGTAGGCCTCTTCGCCGGTGGAACAGCCGGTCACCCAGGCTCGTAGAGCCTGTCCAGGCGTCCGGCTTTTGAACAGTTCCGGCAGAACCTCATCGCGCAATTGATCCCATGCGACCGGATCGCGGAAAAAGTTGGTTACGCCGATCAGCAGTTCCTTGAAGAGCAGATCCAGTTCCTGAGAGTTTTCCTGCAGGTAGCGAACATAGGCCGTCATTTTTGCAATCTGGTGAATTCCCATGCGCCGCTCAATCCGGCGGTAAAGCGTGTTTCGTTTGTAGAGCGAAAAGTCGTGGCCGGTATGAGACCGCAACAGAATAACCACCTTTTCCAGAACGTTTTGAGCTTTATCTTCCAAAGCGGGTTCAGACGGGGCGATCAGGGGTGTTCTCCGGAGAAAGGCGAGGATCTTTTCCGGCAGTTCATCCGCCGGGGCCGTAATATCCGCCAGCCCGGCATCCACTGCGCTGCGCGGCATGCCGTCGAACTTGGCGGTTGCCGGTTCCTGCACCAGAACCAGCCCCGCCTTTTCCTTAATGGCTCGCAAACCCAGCGTACCGTCGGAGCCCATGCCGGAAAGAATGACGCCGATGCTGTGCTCCTGCTGATCCTGTGCCATCGAGCGGAAGAAAAAATCAATCGGCAGGCGCAGTCCGCGGGGGGATGTCGGCGCGAGCAGGTGCAGAACGCCGTGCAGAATGGACATATCTTTGTTCGGCGGAATCACATAAACACAATTCGGCTTTACCTTGGTGCGATCTTTTACCTGAGCGATCTTCATGCCGGTGCAACGCTGAAGCAGCTCCGCCATGATCCCCTTGCGTACCGGATCCAGATGCTGGACGATCACAAACGCCATCCCGCTGTCTTCCGGAACGTGCGCCAGAAATTGCTCCAGCGCTTCCAGCCCTCCGGCGGATGCACCGATTCCCACGATAGGAAACAAGACGGGTGCGGACGAAGAGGGCTTTGATTTTTTTGAAGCGGTCTTGGCGGGCTTTTTCGACGGGCGTTTCGGGGCAGATTTTATTTTCATAATTCCATTACCTCAGCCGG
>JAQUXG010000219.1 GCA_028692515.1 Kiritimatiellales bacterium
AAAGGGAATTCGAACTTGTGAAAAGGTCGTTTTGTTAATAATTGGCACAGCTTGCTCCCCTGCGAGCTGTTTGATTCGAGAAGAATATCTCTCCAAGACAGAAAATAAATAATCAGGAGAGTGGTCACTGAAAGCCGAAATCGCATTTATTTGCTGATTCGTGACGCAATCAGCATGTGCCTGAGCAACCTTTCCAATCGTTGAGCCGATACACACATAAAGGCTACTCTTCTCCCGTACCAGCCGTCCTGTTTCGAAGCCGCTCTGAGTTAGTTTTGTGCTTGTTTCGTAAACATAACGTGTTTCCCCGATATCACCCGGTGAAACAAAAGAATGCACACCACCATAATGATCTTTATTGCTGGTGATGGGAGTAGAACCCGTCGTGATCATCCCGACATCCCCCAGCTTCTTTTCCACCCACTCCTCCTTGAATTCAGGGAAGCGCAGCTCGGGAATTTTCTTTTGCGGTGCGTTGCTCATTGTTTCCCGTGTTCCCGATGGATGGCTTGTTCAATCTGTTTGAGTTCTTCGAGCTCCTGCGCATCGGCCAATTCCGCTTCGTGTTGTTTACGTCGGGCGTTGAAGGCGTCGTATTCTCCCGCCGCACGTTCTTCCATCTGTTCCCGGCTGACTCCGCCTTTGTGATCCAGCACCGCCTTGTCGTTCCCCGACAGAATGCGATCCACATTGTCGCGCCAGAAGTCCATAGTGATATCCAGCCGGTTTTTGGCGCGCAGTTCGGCGGTTTCAAGAAAGATCACGACCAGCCGGTTCAGCGTATCAATTTCGTCGGCAGTCAGGTAGTTTTTGGCGGTGTAGATGTCCTGTTTGCGGACAATCGAGCCTTTCCAGCTGGTCAGTCCCATGTTGACCTGTTTTGCATCCGCCCGCTCGACCACCAGCTCCGCCGCCGTGCGTCCGGTTACGGCATAGAGCAGTTTGTTCTGGGTTTCCGCAAAAAACATCTGGGTGGCTTTGTCCGTTGCGTCGTAGTCGCTGCAGAGAGCAAACAGATCGCGTACCTTCTGATAGAACCGTTTTTCCGAAGCGCGGATATCGCGGATACGCGCCAGCATTTCGTCGAAGTAGTCCGGGCGTCCGTCCGGGTTTTTCAGCCGCTCATCGTCCATGACAAAGCCCTTGACGACATACTCATGCAGGTGACGGTTGGCCCATTGCCGGAACTGGGTTCCGCGCACGCTGCGAACGCGAAAGCCGAGGGCCAGAATCATCGGAAGTGCGTAATGCCGAACGGTGTAGTTTTTGCCGTCGGCGGCAGTTGTTAAGAAATCCTTAACAACTGAAATCTCATCCAACTCCTTCTCTTCCAAAATGTTGGATATATGCATACTGACATTTGGCGTGGAGGTGTCAAAAAGTTCAGCAAGCTGGCTTTGATTCAGCCAGATCATCCCGTCGCGGGCAGTCAGCGCAACGCTTGTCCGGCCGTCTTCGGTCTTATAGATAATCAAATTCTGCTGTTCCATTTTTGCGTTCTCTGCGTTTTTTTGCGGCCAAATCCTCTTTCCCCATTTGTGAAAATTCGTGTGATTCGTGGGCGGTTCTTTAAAACGGTGGCGCAATCCCCAGCTCTTCGCAAAAGCTGCCAATCTCCCGATCGGTTTCTGCCATCCCATTTTCAAGCTCTCTTAACTCTTTCGCCACAGCGTCCAAATCAACCGGCTCCTCTTCCTCAAACGTATCGACATAGCGCGGAATATTCAGGTTCCAGTCGTTTTCTGCTATTTCGGCCAGCGACGCCTCAACACTGAATTTATCGATCACCTTGCGCTCGCGGTAGGTTTCAACAATCAGCTCAACATCCTTGTCGCGCAGAACGTTCTGGTTTTTGACCTTTTCAAAATGGCCGTCGCCGCTGGCGTCGATGAACAGAATGGAGTCGTCTTTCTGGCGACATTTTTTCAGCACCAGAATGCAGGCCGGAATGGAGGTTCCGTAAAACAGGTTGGCGGGCAGACCGATCACCGCATCGAGAACATTCAGTTCCTTAATCAGATGCTGGCGGATATGGCCTTCCGCCGCACCGCGAAACAGCACGCCGTGCGGTAGAACGCAGGCCATCGTTCCGTTGTCAGCCAACTGATAAATCATGTGCTGCAAAAAGGCAAAATCGGCCTTGCTGGTCGGTGCGAGCCGTCCGTATTCGGCAAACCGTTCGTCGTTCAGGTGCAACGGATTATCTTTGCTTTTCCACTGAGCGGAAAACGGCGGATTGGCGACGACCGCCTCAAAGCGCAGGTTCAGGTGTTTCGGCACTTCGAGCGTATCTTCCTGTTGAATGTCGAAGTCGCGGTAATGCACACCGTGCAGAATCATGTTCATGCGGCAAAGGTTGAACGTCGTGCGGTTCATTTCCTGACCGAAGAATTCGGACACTTGGGCCTCTTTGGCTACGCGCAGCAAAAGCGATCCCGATCCGCAGGTCGGGTCATAGACCGAGCGGAGTTTCTTTTTCCCCGTGGTGACAATCTTCGCCAGAATGGTGGAAACCTGCTGCGGCGTATAAAACTCGCCCGCCTTTTTTCCGGCTCCCGCCGCAAACTGCCCGATCAAATATTCATAGGCATCGCCCAGCACATCGGCTTTGGAATCTTCGAGTTTAAAGTCGATCTTGTTCAGGTGCGACAGCACCTTGGAAATCAGTTCGTTGCGGGCGGACACACTGCGCCCCAGTTTGGTGGACTGCAAATCGATATCCTCGAACAGCGCGGTAAAATCCTCTT
Organism: Kiritimatiellales bacterium; assembly: GCA_028692515.1. GTDB lineage: Bacteria > Verrucomicrobiota > Kiritimatiellia > Kiritimatiellales > Tichowtungiaceae > Tichowtungia. Next base: position 2,748 of record JAQUXG010000219.1, read on the forward strand.
CACTCTCCGTGCCCATCGTGCTCTGTTCAATGTGCGTCAGTACGGCATCAAGTTCATCGAGAATGTAGTTCGAAGCCGCTTCCGATTCTCCGGCCTTGGCCTCTTTGGAACTTCCTTTTTTGGCCAGCACATCGAACAGCTGATTCGGCTCCAGAAAATAACCCAGCGTTTCGAGCGATTCATTCTTAATGGCGGCCAGCAGTTCCGGATCGCTCAGCGTGCGGTAATCCTCGGTCTTTTCGCCTTTCAGCAGCTCGTTGGCGTAGAGAAACTGCTTCTCCGACAGATACTTGTAGAAAATGAACCCGAGAATGTAATCGCGGAACTCATCCGCATTCATCTTTCCGCGCAGTTCGTTGGCAATATTCCACAGCTGTTGTTCCAGCTGGCGTTTCTGATCACCTGACATAAAAACTCCGTTTTTCCAAGGTTTGGGACAAAAACATGCGCCCTGACGCAGTCCGTTCCAAAGATTGGAAAGTTTCTACCGGATTGTTCCAAACATTGGAAAACAAAAAGGCTCCGCCGAGTTGGCGGAGCCTCATGAAACGCGGCAATGCCGCTTACTTGTTTTTGCGGAAGTATTCAATGAGCCGGTTGGTGGAGCTGTCGTGCTTGAGTTCGGTGTCGCCCTGCAGTTCCGGCAGAATGGCCGAGGACAGAACTTTGCCGAGCTGCACGCCCCACTGGTCGAATGAGAAGACATCCCAGATCATGCCCTGCACAAAGATTTTGTGTTCGTAGAGG